>NZ_JVVG01000059.1:0-51867 GCF_001053265.1 Carnobacterium sp. 1290_CSPC | reverse complement strand
AGTGCCGTATCACACAAAGTGTGATGCAAACTATTCTGAAGTGGACTTGAGCTGGTCGAGCGCACCCGACTAATATGGATGCGAGGACCGACGCCAAGAAATGAACCGTTGGAAGATTAAGGCAGTGGATGACGCAGTCAGCTACAACTTAAACTGAAACGCAGTCCTTTCTGGAGGTCCGAGCTCGACTATAAGGTGTGAGCCCGATTTAGGCTCCGTCCTTTAATCTACCTTCATCTATTTTGAATAAAGTAAAAGGCCTAGCTGAGTATGTAAGTATACTCAGCTAGGCTTTTTTTAGTTGGCATAATGTACTTATTTGACTTTCACTTGTCCTAGTAAGTCAGTTAAGACGCTGATATCAACGTTTTCGATATCTTTGATGGTAGCAGCAATCTTATCTGCTAGGTCAGCATCGATTTTACTTGTAAGGCCCTTGTATTTTTCCATTAAGACGTCCCAATCGGCAGGGTGGGTGTTGAAGCCATGGTAGTCATTTTTCTCAATTTCAAATACTTGGCCGTCATTGGTTTCTAGTTCAATACGGCAAGCCATTTCTGCTGGGAAACGGTCGCTGTATGCTTGAACTGGTTCAACGTGGACTTTTTGTAAGAGGTCTTGAACGTCTGAACTAATAATGCGGGCTGGCTCGTATTGGTCAGGCATGACTTGTCCGTCTAAGTAGGCGACAGCTAGCATGTAAGGTAGTGAATGGTCTGCTTCCTCTTTGAATTGGATGTTCTTTTTGCCACCTTCCTCGCCACCGCCGATAATATTGAAGGCTACGTCAAAGGTGTACAAGCGAATTTCTTTAATGTCATCAGCGGCGATATTTTCTGCGTCTTTCAATTCCAACAAACCTTCAATAGAAGATTGGGAATGAATTTCAGCATTGTAGCGTTTGGTGATGGTTTTGGTTACTCGGTTTAAATCTTCTTTCGACCAGTCGATATCAAATTTACCAGCAATCGAATCCATGAATCCTTTGTTTCCTTCAAATACTTCTTCAGGTCCAGTAATGCCGTAGCTAGCGAGTAAAGTCGCATGCATGGCACCCATGGCCGTGTTTGGATAAGCTAACCCTTTCCAGTGAGATAGGGCACCGGTTCTAGTTACCCGCAATGAATTGTAGCCTGTACCTGCAATGGCAATCGCATTTGCGGTCTTATCAGCGTCTAATTTCAAGGCAGCGGCCGCACCTGCAGCGGCACCGTAACTTCCTTGTACGGTATGATCAAAACCATGGTCACGTACGGGAGCAACGTCAGATAAGCGAGCTTGGACTTGGTAGGCGATGCCTAAGCCAAGTAAGAAGTCTTTCCCACTACCACCAGCGTATTCAGTGGCGGCTAATACTGGGGCAATATTGTCAGATGGGTGGCAGGTTTCGTTTTTCGCTAGGTATGAATCGTTGTAGTCTAAATAACGGATAGCTGCCCCGTTATAAAAGGTTGCGTAGTCAGGACTGGATTTACCGCCACCAAGTAAGGTTACTAGTGGGGCGCCACCTAAATCTTCTGTCATCTTGCGGATATCTTTCACGGGTTGGCCTTCTAAGGCGCCGATCCCGACTCCGATACTATCTAAGAGACGTAATTTTAATACTTTAATGGCTTCATCTGATAAGTCATCATAGCTACGGCTTTCTACCCAGCTTGCAAGTTGTTGAACCAATGTTTGTTTATCGTTTGACATCTACTCGACCTCCGATATTTTATTCAGTCTATTTTCTTTATAGATATATAAGGAGGATATGGTCAAAAACGCATACCCCCTATAGTTGATGTTTATATGACTACTTAGTTTTTACCGTCGTTTAAGGTAATTACACGGCCGAATAACTCGTTGTTACCCCAGATACCGCGACGAATACCTTCTAATTGTACGATTTGACTATGGTCAACGAACAAGTTCACGTCTGGACCGTAGTTTTTAATGTACCAAGAGAATACATCCGGATCAGCTGCTTCAAACATGACTTTTTCAGTACCTAATTCTGAAGCGAAACGGGTAGCAATTTCTGTTCTCCAGCTAGCCACACTTTCAGTGATTCCTTCAGACTCGATCATCAACATGTAAGCCCCAGCTTCTAAACAACGTTTACCTACTTCAATCGCTTGAGCGGGATCAAGTAGACCGGCTGCTTCATTTTGTTCGATTGTGTTGGTACCACCTGAACCAAATTGCACACCGATTTCTGGTTTGGCTAATAGACCTGCATCTTGCACGCGTTCTACTAAACGGACAATGTCATCAGTTGGCATGGTAATAAAGCCTGTAGAGATTTCAATGATGTCAAAACCAACACGTTTACATTCGCTAATGTAGTAGTCTACCGCTTCGATTCCTTGTGTTAAAACATATTCCATGAATCCACCTGTAGATACTTTGACACCATATTCATGCGCCAAGTCTAAAATTTTAATCAATTCTTCTTCAGGCATTAAAGTGAAAGACCCACCAGCAAATTTCAAGATATCTACATGTTCACCCATTGTTTCTAACACATCGCGTAAGTAGCGTTCACCCATAACCGTATAGTATGGTCCACGGATTTCTGTAATCCCGCGTGTACGTGGTTTTGCTTGACGGTTGTTATGTTTAATTTTAGCAAATGCTTCTTTGTTGTTTAGATCAGTGTTGTTTCCCATAGTAATCACTTTCCCTTTCGTAAACCAGAGTGTCTGTTGTTATTTGATCGTTACTTGATAACTAGTTGACTGTGTTTGCTTTGCCTATCTTCCATGGCAAGGTAGGCCTTGTTTTCGGAAATGTTGACATAAGCTGGGCGGATAATTTTCGGGTCTTGAATTTGTTCCAAACGATGAGCGCACCAACCGGCAGTTCGTGCGACGGCAAAGATTGGGGTATAGAGGTCTGGACTCAGTCCAAGCATTCTATAAACAAGGCCCGTGTATAAATCGACGTTGGCACAAATTTCACTGCCAGGACGCTTTTCGTTGATGAGGTCTTTGGTGATGGCTTCGATGTTACTTAGGAGGTTGAAGTCATCGCAATAGCCTTTTTCAATGGCCATTTCTTTCGCCTTATCTTTCAGCAAAACAGCTCGTGGGTCTGACTTTGTATATACTGCATGCCCCATACCGTAGATGAGACCTGACTGGTCAAAGGCTTGCTTATTTAAGATGTCACGTAAGTATTTTTCAACTTGGTCCTTATCCGTCCAATCAGCCGTTGTAGCTTTTAAATCTTGCATCATGGCTTCTACCATCGAATTGGCGCCACCGTGTTTTGACCCTTTAAGCGAACTTAAAGCTGTTGAAATGGTTGAATAAGTATCCGTTCCTGTTGAAGACACTACGTGAGTAGCGAATGTTGAATTGTTCCCGCCACCGTGTTCCGCATGGATAATCAAACATAGGTCTAATAACTTGGCTTCCTCATCTGTAAATGTCGCGTCTGGACGAATAAGATGAAGGATTGTTTCAGCTGTGGACATATTCGGCTCCAGGTGATGCAAGATAAGTGACGCATCATCGTAGTAATACTTCTTACCTATGTAGGAATAGGCAAGTATGAGTGGCATCTTCGCAATGATGGAAATGACTTGGGAGATTTGGTTTTCAAAATCACGATCTTCCGCCTTATCATCAAAGGAATAAAGTGCCAATAATACCCGCTGCATATTATTCATTACGTTTTCGGATGGTGAATTAATAATGAAATTTTCAATGAAGCTATCGGGGAGTTTTCGATTCTCCTCCAGCAATTCATCAAAAGCAGCCATTTCTCCTTTAGTTGGTAAACTGCCAGAGAGCAATAGGTAGATGGTTTCCTCATAGCCGAACTTATCTTCTTTAAAATAATTCTCTACTAAGTCTGTCAATCGAATTCCCCGATAACGGAGTTCCCCTTCTGTCGGAATTATTTTATCATCTAGCATTTTATATCCTGAAACTGAAGCAATCCCTGACACCCCAACTAATACACCTGTACCATCGTCATTCCGTAGACCGTGTTTCAAGTCATAGGTAGAATAATGGTCAGGAGAGATAGTTGTGTTATCTTTTACTACATCAACAAATTGACGTCCAAACTCTCTATTATCAAAACCGATAGACAAGATATACCGCACCCTTTCTTTAATTTTAATAAAACATGCAAAACAAAAACGCTGTAGAAAACGCTACAAGTCAGTTTTGATAACTGTATCCTAGTCACTTTATATTTGAATGTCAACCACTATTTTAAGAATGCGATGAGAGTGAATCTCATCTTTTTCTTATTTCACAAGGGTTTGCGCCGTGTAAAATAATTTAAAAATATTTTCAAAAAAGTAACATGACAGAAAAATACCTCACATGATTTTCTCATCAATGTGAGATTTTCTCCGCAAACCATGTGAGATTTGTAAGAAAAGACACAGAACTGGAAGAGGTAGAAAAATAATTTAAAAGTTATGCAAATTAAGTGTGCAAATAAATATAAATGAACACCAAAAAAAGCCCTTGCTGATTCATTTGATGCAGCAAGGACTGTGTATTGCATTGGTTATTTGAAATGATTTGAAAGACTTTCCTACTATTGGACACGCTTTTGGATATAATTTTCAACGGCATAGTCGCTAGGATCAAGCAAGGTTTCCTCATTATTGATTAAGCGACTCATCTCTCTAGCAATCAAAGGGCCGGTGGTTAAACCGGATGAACCCAAGCCGGATGCAACATAAACATTTGGCCGGTCAGGCAATGGTCCATAGAAGGGCGCATAGTCAGAGGTATAAGCCCGGCTACCGATTTTATAGTCAGTGACTGGATAGTTAGCCAATTCAGGGACCAGTTGATAGATTGTGGAAAAGATATCCACTAATTGGCTTGGGTCTGTGGACAAATCAAAGCCTTGATCGTCTTCATGACTAGCGCCCACAAAGATTTTCCCGTCTAAATGAGGTATGAAATCACCTTCACCTTCAGGCATAATCAGGGGTAATGCTTGGGTATTCCAGTCGGTTTCAAACACTGCCAGTTGGCCTTTTTGAGGGCGGACATCTACTTGATAGCCCAGTGGGTCAAGGACCTGACCCAACCAAGCACCAGTCGCTAAAACCACGGTATCATAGACTTCTTGGTCATTTTTCACCATAACTTTACCATCATCTAAGAAAGTTAAATCAGCCCGACCATTCACAACTTTTAGATTTTCCCCCTTAGCTGCGGTAATTAAATCCTGACATAAAGCTTGACCGTCTACTACTGCACCGCCATCCGTTTCAATCAGGTCGTTGTCATAGTGAAAATGGGGAAATCGAGCCTGTTGATAAGTTGGGGATAACTTGTTAATTTCTTGGATTAAAGAGGCTTCTCCTTGTCGTTTTTCAGCAATCGCCATCAAATCATCGATCAGTTTGGGCTTCTTCTTCAACAACCAAGTCGTTTTTTGTTGATAAGCCTGGGTCACTATCCCAGCGTCCGCCAAATCTTTCAATAAGTCTCGGTAAAAATGGGCCCCACCATTGGCTAGGCGGTACCAGGGTTTATTGCGACGTTTAGAGAACCAGGGGCAGATAATGCCGGCCGCCGCTTTAGTAGCCTGTCCAATTCCGTCGTCATATAGGGTTACATCATGGTCTTTGGTTAAATAAAAGGCAGCGGTCGATCCAAGGATCCCGCCACCTATTACTGCTATCTTCACTTAGTTAGCTCCTTACTATATATCGGTACAATGTATCAGTACTATTAATCAGTACCAATATCAGCGAATTTCAGCTTTTGCTAGCCCTTATTTTTTACGGCGCTGACTGGTTTTGCCAGATTCGCTATTTTTCTTGTTGTCTTTATCTGCCTTATCGCTGTAACCATCGCGTTCTTGACGGTCTTGCATTTCCCGGTAAGTCTTCCGGTTAATAATCGGCCGTTTTAACATGATAGTATTCCACAAGTTATTTAAACGCATGGGTTCATCAGAGACAGCTGGTTTTTCCTCATTATTACTATCAGGTGTTTGGTCTAATTCCCGAACTGGTGTTAAATCCTTGTCGTCATTACCCGGTTGACCTGTTAAATAAGCTCCTAAAGTTGGTGAATAGGTGTCGTCATCACTTAAAGTCGACTGAGCCGCTCGGTTTGAAATCCATAAGTCTACCTTGTCGCCCACATTGAAGTAAGAGACCAAGAAGTAGTATCCCATAGCGATAATGGCAATGGCCCATACCAACCAGACTGGTAGGTTAATCTGCGCTACCCGGTATGAATGAATAATGTAGGGTAGGGTGAAGACCAGTGCGGCAGAAAAGATGCCGGCCAATAAATATAAGACATTAAAGCCTTGGTACCACTTGCGACCAAAGGCAGTATTCCGCTGGAAAGTCACCCAGAAGAAAATGGCTGTGAAAATCACGAAAACCTGTAGGGGCAATCCTAAAATTGATACCGCAACTGGCATCTGGATAGCAGAAGCAAAGTCACCCCACCATGCGTAACCGGCAATAAACATATAAGTCGCATAAATGGTTAAAGTTAAGACCACAAATGATAGAACAGCTGGTACATACTTAGCTAAATTAAAATCATATCGTTCAATATTCAAGCGACGAAGGGTCAACTTACAATAATCCTCCCCCGACATCCCCAGCACTTCCTCAGCTGAAATTTGTCGCAGTTCCGCGACCTGCAATCGGTCCACCAATTTCGATAACTCCTGATAAATCGCAGGTTGCGCCGGACCACTCGTTAGAAAATACCCCTCACAATCCTGGAAGAAGGACCGCATATCCGCCGACAAGGCGCTGGCTTTTTGATGTGTTTCCGCCCGCAAAGATTGCATCTGGTTGACACTCGCATCCGTATTATATCTTCGTTGTGCCATTGTATACACTCCTTATTATTACACTTGGTACATTTATTTAGAAAAAGGGTTAAACCATTTTTGTTGGCATCCCTTATGATGCCACTTCCTTTTTATTATATACTACCAAAAGTTAGACCAATAGCGGTAGCCTTTAAATCTTTTGTAATTTTTAAAGGTTAGGAATCTTTGTCGCACTTTTGAAAGCTGTGGGCCACGAATCTACATGCCAAGTGAAAACAAAGGTAGAAAATTGTTACAAATGAAAATTAGCTTTTAATTTCTTATAAATATGATAATATAATTATAAAAAATGATAGATTGTTTTAAATTTCTAATTATCCAATCTTTTTGGGAAAAGTTTTGTTTGGGATTTTTTTGGGCATAGGGGGGTCTATGAAGAAGTATTTTAAATTGTATTGGAAAGAAAATGCTTTATTAATTTTCATTATTTTATTAGGAGCAGTGGCACAAATTGTGGCTAGTGTCTTAAATGCAAATGTCTTGAATGCCTTAATTGCCTTTGATTGGCGAGCCATGATAGTGTCAATTATATGGGTGACCCTTTTGCAGATCGCTTATATTGTAACTTTACTAATGAAAATACCCTATCAAGCTAAAGTTACCCAGCTAATGGTGACAGCGATTCGCAAGGATATCACCCAATCTATTGAAAAATTGTCTTATCAAGCCTTTCATGACAAACATTCATCATCGTTCGCCTCATGGTTGACAAATGATATAAATACTATTGAAGAAAATGGCTTTGCTGGAATATATGAAATTATTACCTTAACAATTACAGGTATTGGTGCCATTATTGCCTTATTATACTTCCATTGGTCAATCCTGTTATTTTCATTGATTTCTGCCATCTTTACCTTATGGTTGCCTCAATTAGTGACTAAAAGGGTTCAAGAGGCTACACTTGAAGTAACCCATGAAGAAGAAAAATTTATGCAGATTGTTACTGATACACTGCAAGGATTTGATACACTATTTTCTTATAATCTCTTATCTCGTATTACGCGTCGCATTGAAGAGGGCTCTAAAAAGGTAGCTCAATCAACCGTTAACCAACATACACAAGTCACTTATTCAGCTATTCTTGGTGCATCTGGGAATCTAATTGGACAAATTGGTGTTTGGGTCTTGAGTGCTGTACTGGCTTTTCGACAAGTTATTTCAATTGGGTCGATTTCTGCAACAGAAGGATTAAGTTTTCAAATTTTTAATAGTGTGGGGAATATAACGAATTACTGGACACAAGTTCGAATGGTATATCCAATCTTTGAAAAATTTGCGTCTATTGAACAAGTGGACCAACCTATATATGATAAATTTGTTGTAGATGAAACTGGTATTGATTTGAAAAAATTATCCTATGCTTATGATAATCAGTTTGTTTTTGAAGAGTTAGATTATCATTTTAATTTTGGGCATAAATACGCCATTATTGGGCCAAGTGGGTCAGGCAAAACCACCTTACTGAACATCTTGAATGGTAAATTAACTAATTATACTGGATCAGCTCGTTTGATGGGTAATGAGTTGAAAGCAGTTGATGGCTTTGATATTCGACAAGAAGTGATGTATTTAGATCAAACACCTTATATATTTGAAGGAACAATTCGTGATAATGTGAGTTTGAATAATGATTTTTCTGATGAAACTATTTGGGCTGCGCTCAAAAAGGCTGGTTTAGAAGCAACTGTACAAGATTTGAATGGACAGTTAGATGGAAATATCGGCGAAAGTGGACGTTTATTATCGGGCGGACAAAAGCAACGATT
The DNA here is from genome assembly GCF_001053265.1 of Carnobacterium sp. 1290_CSPC. Taxonomy (NCBI): domain Bacteria; kingdom Bacillati; phylum Bacillota; class Bacilli; order Lactobacillales; family Carnobacteriaceae; genus Carnobacterium; species Carnobacterium sp. 1290_CSPC. The sequence goes on along the minus strand of NZ_JVVG01000059.1, from coordinate 43,270 downwards.
AGCCTTAGCGAGAGGGTTGGCTCATGGTAAAAGCATTATTTTACTTGATGAAGGGACATCCTCACTTGACCAGGAGACGGCCTTGAAAATTGAAAAAGATTTAATGAAAGATCCAAGTCTGACCGTGATTATGATTACACATCATCTACACAGCGAGATTGAAGCATCACTAGATGGTATTTTGCACTTAGGCACATGACTAATTTATAACTAAGGTTATCTTGACGGGCTTTTGCCCTTTTACAAAAAGGTTTAGAAAACGCATCACGATTTTTGGGGATAAGTGCTACAATATAGGGAATATACGGTTGGGGGACTGGCCGGTTAATGAGAGGATTTTTGTGGTATGACGATTAATGAGCGGTTGAAGCAGATTACGCCGTCTGAGATTCGGGCTTTTGATGCGCAGGTGTCGACGATTCCTGGTTTGTTGAATTTTACGATTGGGGAGCCGAATTTTGATGTGCCTGAATTTATTAAGGATGCGATGAAAGAGGCTTTGGATAAGAATTTTACCCATTATGCGGCTTCGGATGGTTTGCAGGAGTTGCGTCAGGCGATTGCTAATTTCTACCAACGTCGTCATCAACTAGACCTAAACTGGCAACAAATTATGGTGACGGTGGGGGCTAGTCAAGGTTTTATGATTACCATGATGGCCTTGTTGAATCCTGGCGATAAGGTCCTAATTCCTTCGCCGTATTTCCCACTATATGGCTATTCTTCTATTTTATCTGGTGGGGATTCGGTTTTTGTGGATACGTCTGCTGATGGTTTTGTCTTAACGCCTGAAGCTTTGGACCACCAGCTACAAGGTCATCCTGAGATCAAGTTGTTGATGCTGAATTATCCAAACAATCCAACTGGAACCACTTATTCTAAGGATCAGGTCAAGGGATTGGCGGAGGTCTTGCGGAAGTATCCGGATGTTTATGTCTTGTCGGATGAAATTTACGGGGATTTGGTTTATGAAGGTGACCACTATTCAATGGTGCAAGAGTTACCAGAACGGACGATTTTACTTGCAGGGGCATCAAAGTCGTATGCGATGACTGGATTTAGACTAGGTTTCTTACATATTCCAGCTGACCTATACGAAGAGTTGTTCAAGATTTTCCAGACCATGGTAACCTGTGTATCAACACCTGACCAGTGGGCCGGGGTAGCTGCTTATAATGACGGCGACCAAGCCATTGATGACATGAAGGGTGAATACAATCTCCGCCGTAAGATGATTGTGGACCGGATGACAGCTATGGGATTTGATATCCCGCATCCAGCTGGCGCATTTTATGTATTCCCCCGCATTCCAGCCAAATACGGTGATGATGACCAAGCCTTTGCTCTAGATTTAGCTGAAAAAGCGAAAGTCGGTGTCATTCCTGGCTCAGCCTTTGGACCAGGCGGCCAAGGTTACTTCCGTTTCTCTTATGCCGCGGCCTACGAGGATATTGCCGTAGCCATGGACCGGATGGCAGCCTTTATGGAAGTACTATAGAAAAATAAATAGATCAAATAAAATCGAGGCCATTGGTCTCGATTTTTTGTTTCGTCAAAGTGGGTTCCAATTTGTTTGGAAACTGAATATAAGTTGCCTGTACATGCCCATTTGAACGGCTTAAATATCGACAGGGACGGCTTGGTCGAGTAAGATGGAAGGCGAAGAAAGTTTGAAATATGGGGGAGATTTCCATGAATGAAATCAATGAACAAGCAAATAAAAACTGGGTAAGGGATGTCGCTTTATTCCTAACCAGTCAGGGGATTTCCCTATTCGGCTCATCCATCGTCCAATATGCCATCATGTGGCATATTACGATTGAAACCGGGTCCGGTGTCATGATGACCTTGTATATCATCTGCGCCTTTTTACCAACCTTTTTACTGTCACCAGTAACAGGGGTCTGGGCTGACCGGTTTAACCGAAAGCAATTAATCATGTGGGCTGATGGTGGGATTGCGGTAGCTACGCTTATTTTAGCCTTGTTGTATATGCAGGGTTACCAAGAGATTTGGATGTTACTGATTGTGGCGGCCATTCGTGCCTTTGGCGCAGCCGTCCAAACTCCGGCAGTGGGTGCTATTTTGCCACAAATCGTCCCTAAATCAGAATTAACTCGGATTAACGGCCTCAATTCCTCTATTCAAGGGATTCTAAACTTCGGGTCGCCCTTGATATCAGCGGGTTTGCTAGCAGCCTGGCCACTGGCTTACATCTTCCTGGTCGATGTGGTTACAGCGGGATTAGCGATTGTCACCATGTTATTTTTGAAAGTGCGGACCCATGACAAGGCTAGTAGAAACCAGTCGGCGTCCTATACTGCCGACTTTATGTTGGGTGTCCGCTACGTCAAAAACCATGACTTCCTAAGAAACCTATTCATCTTCTTCGGAATCTTCATGTTACTAATCGCGCCAGCCTCCATGTTACCGACTTTAGTTGTGACAAGGACATACGGAGACGAAGTGTGGCGGTTGTCAGCTATTGAAATTGCTTTCTCAGTCGGGTTCGTCTTAGGTGGCGGTTTGATTTCTTGGTGGCAAGGATTTCCCAACCGAATCAAGACCATGGCCTTGGGTTCCTTTATCTTGGCGGCCTGCACCTTGGGATTAGGTTCGACCAGCAACTTCTGGTTGTATGTCGTCCTGATGGTCATTACAGGGATTGCCGTCCCTTTATTCAATACCCCATCTATGGTTTTGATTCAAGACCATGTGGAAGAAGCCTATCTAGGTCGGGTGTTTGGGGTCATGTCTATGATCAACACCGCCATGATGCCTTTAGGAATGGCCTTGTTTGGCCCCTTAGCCGATTTTATGCCCATTTCTTATATCCTATTATTCGCAGGATTTGCCTTAGTTATCCTGTCATTTGGCTTCCTGCGCAATAAAGCCTTGTTAGAAGCAGGGAAACCAATAGCTAAAGTGAAATAAAGCAAGGTGTGACAAAAGTTGTTTAGACTAGACGCGATGGACCAAAAGCCAAACCATTACTGCTAAGTAATTGGCGTATTTTGGGAAGTGTCGGAAGAGTTTGACTTTTTGAAACCCAATTATAAGCGAGCTTTCATAAGTAAAAGAGGTTGAAACGAATGTTACGACCTCCACGTATACAAGAGTAGCGATTTGCTGCTCTTTTTTATTTGAAAAATGACTTAGTGGTTTTTACGCTGAAATAGCTTGTATAGGTCATTCGTGGCAATCACTAGAAATGCTAAAACAAGCATATTGACAAAGGGTGACGTAATCAAGTCAAAGAGGGAAATGATATACTGGCTCACCGCAACACCGACTACAAGCGTGATAGTCAACTTCGAATCCTTGATAAAAAAATCCCTCCTTAATTTTAAGCTTATTTGCTTAAGACTAGTTACTTAAAACTATTTATTCAAAATAGCTTTGACTCTTTCTGGATCCCAATGTGGTGCTTGGTTTGATTGTCCAGTATCCAAGCCTTTCAGTTCATTATATTAAGTAAATAACAACATCTTATTCTATCTGAAGGCTAGATAAATGTATCCACTAAAATTCATCTACCAAGTTTTCGTCTAGTGGTGTGATTTTACCTGTTTTGGTCATGGCGTGGATTTGCTTCAGGATAGGTTCAAACAAGGTAATGTTGTCACGGTTTTTCCCATAGAATAATTCATTTGGCAGGAATAATCGTTCATCACCCCGTTGCTGGCCAGTAAAGGCTGCAATTAAACTTGAAGCTTTTGACAATTCGACCATGTGGCCATTTTTCTCAACTAATTCTATTTGCGTACGTGGTTTCTCGGCGCTTGGTCGGTAGAAATCATACGGTAAATCAAAGCGCGAGTTCATAGCAACATAGTATTGGATGTCGTAGCCTAATTTGCCCACTAAGTCGATCAATACTTTCACGTCTTCTTGGTTTTCAACCTCGTTATAAGTGACTGACTTAAATGGTTTACGGTTAACAAAGCGGTCAGCTAAATCTCGCAAGACTGGGTCTTCTGCATAGAAAATCCAGTGTTGGAAATAAGTTTGTAAGACCCCGTCATCTAGGCGCAGGTAATCCTCTAACGTCCAATCTTGAGTGAAGAATGGCTCTAAGAATGAAGCGTGGGTATCACGACTGGTAAATTCATTTTTTGTCAGAAACATTTCTTGAGCTCTTTTTAACAGATGGTGGAGTAGCGTTTCCATCCCTCTTGAAACAGGATGGAAATAGACCTGCATATACATTTGATAACGACTAGTGATATAGTCCTCCACTGCATGCATACCGTTGTAGTCAAAACGAATACCATCTTTATAAGGGTGCATCACTCGTAGAATCCGGCTCAAATCAAAGTTCCCGTAATTAGTGCCAGAGAAGTAAGAGTCACGGAGTAGATAATCCATTCGGTCAGCGTCTATTTGACTAGAAATCAACTGAACAACTTGCGGATTTGGATATGTTTTATCAATGACAGACGCTACTTGTCTTGGGAAATTAGCTGATACCCCTCGTAAAATCTGGTTGACCTCAGTGGCTTCTGACAAAATGATTTCTCTTGTCATGGTTTCGTGGTCAGTATTGAAAATATTCTCAAAGGTATGGGAGAAAGGTCCGTGCCCAATGTCGTGTAAGAGTGCAGCACATAAGACGACCAATCGCTCACTATCGTCCCAAGCGCCACCATCTTCAACGGCATAATTTCGTACAAATTTATCACAAATCTTCCGAGCAATTTCATACACACCCAATGAATGGCTAAACCGTGAATGTTCCGCCCCGTGGAAGGTATAAGAAGCCGTCCCCATTTGTTTGATTCGGCGTAGGCGTTGCATTTCTTTAGAATTGATCAGGTCCATAATTACCTGGTGTTGGACGTGGATGTAGTCGTGCACGGGGTCCCGAAATACCTTCTCGGGTATGCGTTTACTCGCTTCTGCAATACTCATAACAGTCTCCTTTGTCAAATTCTGCCTCTCTATATTTATACGTGAAGGCGGGCGGTTTCTATCTATTGATTTGTTAATATATCGTAAAGGACTTGGTTTCGTTTCTGCATTCGTTGGATATAAGTCGCCGTATCCAAAGTCTCTTGACTCCGTTCGTCTAATTCAACCCCAGCATCCGCAATCACCGTTAATAGGTCATCAACAAATTTTTCGACAGTATCGATAGGCGCAAAGTCGGACAAGTTGGCCATGACACTTGGGTCAACTTGAGGATAGCGACCTTTTTCGTCTTGGTTCGCCTGCCCCTCATGATACATATCAGCGACTAATTGGCCGCGACTGGCTTGATCTCCGGTGATTGACATGTAGAGGTAGATACCTACTGCATGACCGATTCTACGTTGGGCAATACCGGCTACTTTTTGCCCACGAATGGATACGTCAAATTTACCAGGGCAGTAGGAGGTCGCGACTTCCCCGACTTCTAGTGATATACCATATGCGTTCATCATTTCTTGTAAGAGTGCGACGATAAATTCATACGCCTGATCAATGGTAAAGGCTTGGTTTTTGGTGTCCATCAATAGGGTCACGTTCAAGACATTTGGGTCAGATACAACCGCTAAACCACCAGCTGGTCGTACAACTGGCAAAATGGCTTGGTCCTCATACAGCCAAGTCACAGCTTGATTAAAGTCTGGTAGCCTGGTGTCCATCCCACCAAGGATAACGGTCGGGCGGGTTGGCCAGAAATGAATGGCTAAGGGCGCTTCAAAAGTTTCTTGGTTAATAGCATTCAAGATGGCATCATCAACTGCAAAGGGTAACAAGGCTTTATCTGCCTCCTCTAAACCATAGGCTTGATTATTTTGAGTAATATCTTTATAGACCGCCATAGCCAGCGGTTTGTCGATTGTTTTAAAGTCGTCAAACATCATGTGAAAGTCCTTCCCGCCAATTTGTCTATATTGTACCATAAAAGTAGCTGTTTCCCCTGTTTGACGGCGGTTTCAAAAGTATCCAATCTTTGAAGTCTAAGCGAATCGTGTTAGAATAGGAGAGGTTAAATATACAAGAAAAATTGTCATTAGAGGAGGTTGCCAAATGGCAAATGCTGGTAAACAAGCAATCCAGTTAAAAGTTAAAAACTATATCCAACAAGATCGTGATGGCCAACAAGTGCAAGAGGAGTTTACCACTAAAACAAAGGGTTACTACTATGAAGTCGGCGAGGCTATTTATGTAGAATATGAAGAAAAAATCACTGAAAACACGGTAGCTGTCCGTTTAAAATTTGAAGCTAACGATAAAGTGACTATCCGTCGTCAAGTGAACGGTACAGAAACGACAATGAATTTAGTCAAAGGTAAAAAAACGGATATCCTCTACCATGTGACAGATGCACAAGCAATTACTTTCCAAGGACAATTAAATTTACTTAATGTAGATCAAAACGATGCGGATACCTTTAATGCCCAGATGACATACAACTTATACCAATCAGAAGAAATGATTGGTCAATACCAAATCGAATTGCAAACAAGGGCCCATGTGTAGTAATATATAATGGATATACTAGACGATTAATCACAAGTGCGTTGGTTATAAGGCGAAAGGATGAACTAGTAGTGGAATTAAAAGGATTTGCTGGTCAAAACAAAGAACAGTTATCAATGGTTGAAGTCGCATACCAAATTTTAGTGGAAACGAATAATGTATTCGAGTTCAATGATTTATTAGCTGAAATTCAAGATTTCTTGAATATGCCACAAGATGAATTAGAAAGCAAAATGGCGAATTTCTACACAGAAATGAACTATGATGGTAGTTTTATCTCTTTAGGTGAAAACCGTTGGGGCTTACGTGAGTGGTATGCAGTTGATTCAATCGATGAAGAAATTGTTTCTTCTATTGATGACGACGATATTAAAGCGAAACACAAAGGTAGCAAGAGTCTATTGGCGTCTGTTGAAGATGACGATTTAATTGACTACGCGTCTGACGACCCAGAAGATGTGGACTACGTTGAAGACGAAGAAGATTACGATGACGAAGAAGAAGATGAAGAAGACGAAATCGCAGCTTACTCTTCTGATTTAGGGGAATTAGGCGACGACGAGGAAGAAGACGATCTTGAAGATGGTCTTGAAGGCGACCTTAGCTTAGTTGACGAAGATGATGATGAGGAAGACGAAGAAGACTTCTAACAAAGATTTCTAAACCTCTATAAAAAAACATGTTGTTTTTCCTTGACTCGAATAAGTAAATGAATTATTATTCTTTTTGGGCACTTTAGTTTCATAACTATTGTGAGATGAACACGTTACTCCCTGTCTTTCCTAGGAAAGATGGGGATTTTTTTATTTTTTCTAAGGAAAATAGTTATCCGCATCTCCCTTCTTATGTAAGCATAAAAATTTTTAGAAAAGGAAGGATATCATGACAAAGTATATTTTTGTAACCGGTGGGGTAGTTTCTTCAATCGGTAAAGGTTTAGTAGCAGCATCTTTAGGACGTTTATTAAAAAATAGAGGTTTAAAAGTAACCATCCAAAAATTTGATCCATACATTAACGTTGACCCAGGTACTATGAGCCCTTATCAACACGGGGAAGTATTTGTATTAAACGATGGAACTGAAACTGACTTAGACCTAGGTCACTACGAACGTTTTATTGATATCAACTTAAATCAATATTCAAACGTAACAACTGGTAAAATTTACTCAGAAGTTATCAACAAAGAACGTCGCGGGGACTACTTAGGGGCAACTGTCCAAGTCATTCCACACATCACTGACTCAATCAAAGATAAAATCTTACGTGCAGGTGATACAACAGGCGCTGATGTCGTGATTACTGAGGTTGGTGGTACTGTTGGGGATATTGAATCAACACCATTCGTTGAAGCATTACGTCAAATGCGTTCACAAGTTGGTGCTGACAACGTATGCTACATCCACACAACTTTACTACCATATATCGCAGCAGCTGGTGAGTTGAAAACAAAACCTACGCAACACTCTGTGAAAGAATTACGTGGTATGGGGATTCAACCTAATATCTTAGTTGTACGTTCAGAACACCCACTACCAGACGGTATGACTGCAAAAATCGCACAATTCTGTGACGTTGAAGAAGATGCCGTTATCGAAAACCGTGATGTAGAAACAATCTACACACTACCATTGCGTCTACAACAAGAAGGTTTAGACGATAAAGTATGTGAAGTATTAGGTCTAGACGAAACACCAGAAGCTGATATGCGTGAATGGCGTAACCTTGAAAATCGTGTACTAAACCTATCTAAGAAAGTGAAAATCGCTTTAGTAGGTAAATACGTATCTCTTCAAGACGCTTACCTATCAGTAGCAGAATCATTACGCCACGCCGGCTATGCCCATGACGCAGAAATTGACATCGACTGGATCGACTCTGAAACCATTACAGCGGAAAACGTACAAGAGATCCTTGGCAATGCTGACGGTATCTTAGTACCAGGTGGATTTGGTAACCGTGGTATTGAAGGTAAAATCCAAGCAATTAAATATGCACGTGAAAACAATGTACCATTCCAAGGTATCTGTTTAGGTCTACAAGTAGCTTCTATCGAGTTTGCACGTAACGTTTTAGGTTACACAGATGCCAACTCTACAGAAATCAATCCAAACACTGAACATCCAGTAATTGACTTGATGACAACACAATCAGGACTAGAAAACTTAGGTGGTACACAACGTTTAGGTTTATACCCTTGTGCCCTTAAAGAAGGTTCTAAAGCACGTGAATTATACAATAATGAAGCTTTAGTTGAAGAACGTCACCGTCACCGTTGGGAATTTAACAATGCTTACCGTGAAGAATTCGAAGCGGCAGGTATGGTCTTCTCAGGGACTTCTCCAGATGGTAATTTAGTTGAAATCGTAGAAATTCCAGAACATCCATTCTTTGTGGCATCTCAATTCCACCCAGAATTCATCTCACGTCCAGACCGTCCACAAGCAATCTTTAATGGCTTTATTGGCGCAGCCTTAGAAGCGTAAGAATTATAAAATGCAAATTATCCGTTCTTTTTGTACGTTTCGTATAAAGGAGCGGATTTTTTTATCGGTACGATAGTTGATATGACAGTCTTTAATAATAATTGTAAATATTTTATTAAAATATGTGTTGACTCTAACTTTCTAAGTCGGTACAATAGCCAACAGAGTAAAAACAGGGGAAACTGCACTAGCGTAAGGATGCCCTGAACATAAGAGCTGTTCGCTCACAAGAATAACCACTTTATTTTGTCAGTGAACAAATTTTAAGACCAGCATCCGCTAGTATATAATCAGCAACCTTGTTTCGTTGTTGGTTATTTTTTTTGCCCATTTTTAGATAAATGAGAGAAAAATGAAAAAAACAGAAAAATATGAGAGGAAGTGCCATGTGGATCCGAAGAAACCAATTATTGCCTTAGATTTTCCTAATCAAGAAGAGGTATTTGCGTTCCTTGATCAGTTCCAAGGTCAACAACTAAATGTAAAAGTAGGTATGGAATTGTTTTATGCTGGTGGGACAGCTTTCTTAAAAGAGTTACAAGCAAAAGGCCATGATATTTTCTTAGACTTGAAATTACATGATATTCCAAATACGGTTGAGCGCGCAATGGCCATTTTAGCCAGTACTGGTGTTGCAATGGTCAATGTACATGCGGCAGGTGGGAAAGAGATGATGCAAGCAGCGCTTCGTGGTTTAGAGGCAGGTTCGACAGGTAAACGCCCTATGTTAATTAGTGTCACTCAATTAACGTCCACTTCTACTGAACAAATGAACGAAGAACAAGGCATTCCAGGTGAAGTATTGGATTCAGTATTGCGCTACGCTAAATTAACGAAAGCAGCGGGCCTTGATGGTGTGGTTTGTTCACCACTTGAAGCAGCAGCTATTAAAGAGGCTTGTGGGGAAGACTTCCAAACGATTACACCGGGTATCCGTTTAGCTACTTCTGTTGCGGATGACCAAAAACGAATCATGACGCCAAGCCAAGCGGCGCAAGGTGGTTCTGACTACATCGTGGTGGGACGACCAATTACACAAGCGGATAATTCAAAAGTCACTTATGACCAAATCACAGCTGATTGGTCTGGACAATAAGGAGGGTGCAAGATGACAGTAGAAAAGGCGGATTTAGTAGCACAAAAATTACTAGAAATTAAGGCAGTAAACTTTAGCCCTGAGGCACCATATACATGGGCAAGCGGACTTAAAGCCCCGATTTATACAGATAACCGACTAATCATGTCATACCCGAGCGTGCGTACAACTGTAGAAGATGCACTTGCAGAGTTGATTAAAGAGAACTTCCCTGATGTAGATGTGATTGCAGGGACAGCAACTGCTGGTATTCCTCATGCAGCCTTTGTAAGTGAACGCTTAGATTTACCAATGATCTATGTGCGCTCTTCTGCCAAAGATCACGGTAAACAAAATGCTATTGAAGGTGCTTTAGAAGCGGGCGCAAAAGTAGTGATCATTGAAGACTTGATTTCAACTGGTGGTAGCGTGATTACAGCAGCTGACAAGATTCAAGAAGCGGGCGGAGAAGTTATTGCAGCAGTAGCTATTTTTGACTACTTATTAGCAGCTTCAAAAGAAGCCTTTGAAAAAGAGGGTTATCCTTTGATGACACTAACGAATTACGTGAAGATTTTGGATTATGCAGTAAAAGATCCTAAATTATCACCGTACTATGACAAGTTGATGGATTGGTATAAGGATCCGAAAGCTTGGTCAGAAATTCACGGTTAATGTGGATAATTCTACTATATAAATAGCTTTACCAGATTTATGTCCTTATTTTTTTTTGCCCAATTTTATTTTTATGGTGATTAAATGAGGGAATTACACCAGTTTTACCAAAAAAGGAGCACAAAAATGGAAAAAACGATTGAAAAAAATGAAACAAATGACTTATTACATGCAGAGGACAATAAGTTAAATAAATCGCAACGTAATGCTTTGATTGCGGCGATTGTTGCATCAGGAACAGACGATTTAAACGTGATGTTCTTATCATTTTCTATGTCATCAATTATTAGCCAACTAGGGATTTCAAGTGTAGCGGCGGGTTGGATTGCCACTATTACCAACTTAGGGATGTTAGCTGGAGGTTTACTATTCGGGGTCTTAGCTGACCGTTGGGACAAAATGAAGGTTTTCTACTTAACGATTCTAACTTTCTCTATCGCAACAGCTTTAATCTTCTTCACGCCAAATATTCAATACCTATACCTATTACGCTTTATCGCGGGTATCGGAGTTGGTGGTGAGTACGGAGTAGCGATTTCCATCATGGCTGGACTTGTGCCGGCTAAACAGTTAGGGAGAATTTCATCCTTAAATGGGATTGTTGGTCAAATCGGATCAATTTCATCAGCCTTACTTGCAGGTTTTATTGTGCCAACACTTGGTTGGAGGGGCTTATTCCTATTCGGTATCTTACCAATCCTAGTGGTGGTATGGGCGAAATTAACTATTAAGGAAGATGAATTAGGGATTAATACAGATGAAGTCACAGAAGACTTAGTAGGTATTAAGGAAAATGAAAAACCTTCTATTAGCGAATTATTTAAGACACCAGGGCAAACCTATCAAACAATCATCTTAATGGTGATGACAACTGTTCAAATCGCTGGCTACTTTGGGATGATGAACTGGTTACCAACAATCATGCAAGAACAAGTTGGTGTGACGGTTTCTGGGTCATCTACTTGGATGGTAACGACAATCTTGGGTATGTGCTTGGGAATGCTGACATTTGGACAAATTTTAGATAGATTAGGTCCAAGATTGTCTTATGGTATGTATCTAATTGCATCAGCAGTTTCAGTGTATCTGTTCACTTTTGCTAATTCAGCTATGACCATCTTAATCGGAGGCGCTATCGTAGGTTTCTTCGTAAACGGCATGTTCGCAGGCTATGGTGCAATGATTTCTCGTTTGTATCCATTTAAAGTGAATGCCATCGCCAATAATACTATTTTGAATGTTGGACGTGCAGTGGGTGGTTTTTCATCAGTTATCATTGGTTTTATCTTAGATGCTTCAGGTGTAGGTATGGTAATGCTTTTCTTAGCAAGCCTTTATCTAGTCAGCTTTATCGCCATGATGAGCTTGCCACAACTAAAACAAGCGAACTATGAACAACATCAATTAAATATTCGTCATAAGGCGCTAGATAAGTAATACAATTTGGTTCAAGATTGATAATAAAATAAGACATATTTTAGAGGGTGTAACACAAATGTTGCACCCTCTTTTTAGTATTTGGATATTTCATTGACGGAATAAATATAATTTGGTAATTTGAGGTAGACCTATCATGTGAATGTTTTCTCAAGAGGTGAGGAATGGAAATGAGGACTATTAAAGAAAAGGTTTTTCTAATTTTGGGTTTGTTAAGTGTGGTCCTAGGGAGTGTAGGAGTCATATTGCCCGTTCTACCGACAACCCCTTTCTTGTTGCTTGCTGGCTGGTTTTTCACGCGAAGTTCACCGCAATTTAAAAACTGGTTAGAATCTACTCGTTTGTATGGACGGTATGTTGGCGAATTTAAGCGACAAGGTGGTATCAGCAAGCGCAAAAAAGTTCATATCCTAATGACAACTTACCTTGTGATGGGTTTATCAATGTTACTTATGCCATTAAGAGGTGTACAAATTTTTGTAGGCGTTTGCGGTTTAGTTTTTGGTTACTTTCTACTATTTAGGGTGGAAGAGGTTTAAGGAGTTGGAGGCTTGTGATTTGGACTTTGAGCAACGGCATTCTATAAATTTGATGGGTACGACGATTGACCTAATGGTTGACCATCCAAATAGTCATTCTTTATTACTTGCTGCAGTCCAGCGTTTGTTTCAATTGGAAGCGCGTTTTTCAGCGAATGACCCATCTTCTGAATTAATGGCGGTTAACCAAATGGCAGGATTAAAGGCTGTACGCGTTCATCCGGAGCTATTTCATCTCATTCAAATCGGTAAAAAAGAGAGTATTGCATCGGGACGAAAGTTAAATATAGCTATTGGGCCTTTAGTTAACTTGTGGCGGATTGGTTTTGCGGATTATCGTAAACCTAGCCAGCAAGAGATTGATAACCGGCTGACTTTAGTAGACCCGAATGACATTCATCTGGATGAAATAGAAAAAACAGTTTACCTTGCTAAGCCAGGGATGTCGATTGATCTAGGTGCGCTTGCAAAAGGGTATGCGGCAGATCAAATTATCGCTTATTTCAAAGATCAAGGCGTAACCAGGGCATCTATTAATCTTGGCGGTAACCTTAGATTCTATGGCCATCGACCCAATCATACAGAAAGTACACAATGGCGTATAGGTATCCAAGATCCCGACCAAACGCGTGGTTATAACAAGGCTATTGTCGATTTAAGTAACCAATCAGTTGTAACGTCTGGGGATTACGTACGTGTATTCGAACAGGATGGACATCTTTACCACCATATTTTAGATTCCACAAATGGTAAGCCCTTTCAAGCGGACGTTCGCAGTGTCACTGTGGTAAGTGAATCTTCGTTAGATGGTGAGATTTGGACTACGCGATTGTTTCCCTTATCTAAGGAAGCAATTATCAATCAAGCAGCACAAATAGACCAGATTGAAGTGTTGGTTGTTGACCGACAGGGACAAATCACCTATACCTCTGGTTTAGAGGGCAAAGTTGAACTTATTTGTTAGCAGGTTATATTTCTACTATTAGAAAGGACAGAAAATCATGAAGCATATTATCGGAATCGTAGGTACAAATTCTAAGAAATCTACTAATAGAAAACTTCTTAAATATATTCAGAAACATTTTGCAGATCAAGCTGAAATTGAATTATTGGAAATCCGTGATTATCCAATATTTACTAAACCAGAAGATAAGACACTTCCAAATATTGTTGAAGAGGACGCGAAAAAAATCGAGCAGGCAGATGCGGTCATTATTAGTGCTGCAGAATATAATCATTCCATTACTTCTTCACTAACTAATGCCTTACATTGGTTAAGCTATTATATTTATCCCTTAGCAGATAAACCAATTATGATTACTGGTGCTTCTAACGGTCGTTTAGGATCTTCTAGAGCACAAATGCACTTGCGCCAAATTCTAGACTCACCAGATATTAGAGCACGTGTGATACCAAATTCAGAATTTTTATTAGGAAATTCTTTACAAGCTTTTGATGATGATGGTGATTTAAGTGACCAAAAATCTGTTGAACAATTAGAAGCTATTTTTAAAGAATTTATTCAATTTATTGATCATACACAAGAATTTACGCAGCTAAGAACTGATACAAAAGCAGCTGCTGAAAACTACGAGTGGACCAAGTAGAAAGGACTAGGGTGACAAAATGAAAATTGTTGGAATTGTTGGCTCAACTGCTGAAAAATCATATAACCGTTTATTGTTACAATATATTCAAAGAGAATTCACTGATTTATTTGATCTAGAGATTCTTGAAATTGACCAAATACCTTTATTCAACCAAGATAACCCGGAGTTAGCGACGGAGGGGCCTGTTCATACATTGAATAGGAAAATCCGCCAAGCAGATGGTGTGATTATTGCTACAGCGGAGCACAACCATACAACGCCAGGGCCATTGAAGAGTGCATTGGAATGGTTATCCTTCACAATTCATCCATTGAAAAACAAACCTGTAAAAATCATTGGTGCTTCTTATCTAGATCAAGGAACATCACGATCACAATTACACTTACGTCAAATTCTTGAGGCACCAGGAATTGATGCTTTAGTCATGCCAGGGCAAGAGTTCCTATTAGGAAATTGTAAAGAGGCAATCAATGCTAATGGTGATTTAGTTGAACCTAGCACTGTAAGTTTCTTGAAAGGTAGCTTAGAGAAGTTTATGAAATACGTTGAATCTGTTCAACCACTTAAAGATAACCCCGTATTCCCTGAGGAAGATTTAACTGCAACTAAGCATTGTGACACAACCATTGAGGGTGTAGACATGACCGCACCGGATTGGGTTGAGCAAGCTGCAGCAAAAGTGGGCGCTGTCGAAGGTGATACCTATGTGAAACTGGATAGAGGGTTGTTAACAGTAGACCAATTAAACTGGTTCCTAAAGACAATTCCTCTTGAATTGACTTATGCAGATGAAAATAACCAATACATCTATTATAATCGCGTGAAACCTGGTCAAGACATGTTTGCTTCTCGTTACGAAAAAGATGTTGGTAGCCCACTTGGTGCTGTTCACCCACCACGTGCTGTGAAGAACGTTTCTTGGGTAATTTCTCAATTGCGGTCAGGAAACATGGAAGGTGTTCATGTACACGTACCAATCCATAAAGAAAATTATGTTGTCCATAATTATGTAGCTATTCATGATGAAGATGGTAAGTATCGTGGAATCAATGAGCATGTTTTAGACTTGCAACCTGTAATTGAGTGGTATCTAGAACAAACAGGACAAAAGTTAGTGAAAATTGAGGAAGATACAACTGATGCTTCAACTAGCGCTTCAATGAATGGTGCATGGAGTCACGATGACAAAAACGCTGTGGAAGCTGATGCTAAAAGTGGTGCGAGTGATGCAGAAGTAGCAGATACGACCACTGCAGCTATTGCTACTGATGAAGATTCGAGTGCTAGCCAGTCTTAGTCAGTGTAATAGCCTGGTTTAGGGGAAAATGATTATTTTCAGTCAAAAAAGCCTATAAACGATTAGGATTATTATTGCAAAAATTGTATGAACAGAATAATAAAAACGATGTATGCGTTTGCGAATTGTTATTTTATGGCATCACTTAACATTTAATTTTTATGAGACAAAACTCTTGTAAAATGCAATTGATAAGGGTTACAATAAGCACGAGCACATCAAAATTAAAAATCAGGGGGATCTATTTATGCCATTAGAAAACATGGTCGACATGCTGACAAAAGCGAAAGACGGTAAATATGCAGTAGCACAATTAAACATTAACAACTTGGAATGGACTCAAGCTGTTTTAGAAGCAGCCCAAGCAGAAAACTCACCAGTAATTTTAGGTGTTTCTGAGGGTGCTGGTAAATACATGGGTGGCCCAGAAGTTGTTGCCGCTATGGTTAAAGCTTTAGTTGAAACAATGGAAATCACTGTTCCTGTTGCATTACATTTAGACCACGGTTCATCTTTTGAAACTGCTAAACGTGCAATCGACGCTGGATACACTTCAGTAATGATCGATGGTTCTCATCACCCAATTGATGACAACATCGCTATGACTAAACAAGTTGTAGAATACGCACACGAACGTGGTGCTTCTGTTGAAGGTGAAATCGGTACTGTTGGTGGTACTGAAGACGGCGTTACTGCTGGTATCAACTACGCAGATAAAGAAGAATGTAAACGTATCGTTGACGAAGCTGGTATCGACGCATTAGCTGCAGCCTTAGGTTCAGTTCATGGTCCATACTCAGGCGAACCTGTTTTAGGTTTCGATGAAATGAAAGAAATTTCTGAATACACAAACACACCATTAGTATTACACGGTGGTTCAGGTATTCCAGAAGAGCAAGTTAAAAAAGCAATCGAACGCGGTCATGCGAAAATCAACGTAAATACTGAATTACAAGTCGTATTTACTGCTGCAGTTCGTGAAAACTTAAACAACGATGACAAAGTATACGACCCACGTAAAGTTTTAGCACCAGGTAAAGCTGCAATCGTTAAAACAGCACGTGAAACATTACGTATGTTTGGTTCATCAAACAAAGCATAATTCATTTTAGCCAGTGAATTTCCGCTTTATATATCCTTTTTCGAGCAATGACCTTTTGGTTGTTGCTCTTTTTTTGTACTTGAAATCCTCAGATTTACGTGAAATTGCCCTTTTTGCAAGATGTTTAAACCTTCCGGATGAATAATGGCTGATTCTTGGGTTATAATAAATTAAATGGCTCCCATAACTGATTGTATATATGTCAAATTTTACATAGAAGTTAAAAAAACCATTAAAATTGGCGGGGACGGTAGTTATATCATAGAGAATTAGGTATAATCAATCTTGCATTATCTATCATAAAATCGGAAAAGTGTGCAAAAATAGCATGTGTGACGAATATAGGTAATTAATGAACAAAAAAGAGCTAAACTATGAAATTAACAGAATGAAAAATAGCGTAAATAAAACGAAAATGAAAACGATGAGTGAGGGGTTTTATAATGGAAAAATTTATCATCAAGGGTGGTAATCCGTTAAAGGGTGAGATCACAGTTTCTGGAGCGAAGAATAGTGCAGTAGCGCTAATTCCTGCAGCGATTATGGCGGATTCACCGGTGGTAATTGAGGGCGTACCGGAAATTGACGACGTGTTCGCTTTAATTGAAATTTTGAAAGACTTTAATGTAGACGTTGATTTCAATGAGCATGTGCTGCGTATTGACCCAACGAACATGGAAAATATTCCAATGCCTGATGGTAAGATCCAAAGCTTGCGCGCATCTTACTACTTCATGGGTGCCTTATTAGGTAAATACGGTGAGGGTGTTGTTGGTTTACCAGGTGGTTGTAACTTGGGGCCTCGTCCAATGGATTTACATTTAAAAGGTTTTGAAGCTTTAGGTGCTGAAGTAAGCAATGAATTAGGTGCTATGCATTTAACAACTAACGGTAATGGCCTAACAGGTACTGAAATTTACCTAGATGTTGTCAGCGTTGGTGCAACCATCAACATTATGTTGGCAGCTTCTCGCGCTAAAGGGACAACTGTCATTGAAAATGCAGCCCGCGAACCTGAAATCATTGATATTGCAATGCTTTTAAACAAAATGGGTGCTAAGATTAAAGGTGTGGGTACTTCTACTATCCGTATCGAAGGTGTGGACGAAATGCACGGTACTTCTCACCAACAAATTCCTGACCGTATCGAAGCCGGTACTTATATTGCAGCTGCTGCGGCAGTTGGCCAAGGGGTTACTGTCAACAACGTAATTGCCGAACATATTGAAAGCTTCCTAGCGAAATTACGTGAGATGGGAGTCAAAATGGACATCAGCGATGATGCTATCTACATTCATCCAAATGACGGGCAATTAAAAGCTGTAGATATTAAAACAGCGCCATACCCAGGTTTTGCAACTGACTTACAACAACCTGTTACGCCATTATTATTAACAGCGAATGGTAACGGTAAATTAGTGGATACTATTTATCCAAAACGTGTGAAACATGTGCCTGAGTTAGCGCGTATGGGTGCAAATATTGAAGAACACAATGATCAAATTACTTACAATGGTCCTAACCAATTAACAGGTGCAACTGTGACGGCTTCAGACTTACGTGCTGGTGCTGGTCTAGTGATTGCTGCGTTAATGGCTGAAGGTGAAACTGAATTATATGGTGCCGGTAATATTTTACGTGGTTATGACCATATCGATGAAAAATTGTCAGCTTTAGGTGCTGATATTCAATTGGTACAATACGATTATTCTACAGTAAACTAATGTTGTCGCTGTAGTGATGCATGTTAGGGCTGTGGCAAGGGTGTCGCAGTCCTTTGCATTTTTACCCAAACAACAATCAAGTCCTCTCTTAACACTTCTTATACCCATGGAGCTACTGGCTTCGTGATAGCTAGCGACATCTTTTTGCACTCAGCTTCTAGGCGGTCGTCCTTTTCCAGAAAGTAACTAAGTATTGATAGAAATGAAGGTTTTTTTATGTCAGATAATGAGCAAGAACACGTGAAGTTGCATAGTTTGCAGGCTATGACTTTGAAGGAGATTTACCAGTATGCGAAGGCGTATAAGGTCCCTTATTATAGTCAAATGAATAAGAAGGAGCTGATTATGGCTGTCTTGCGGGCACAAGAGGTGAGTCAGGGCTTTATGAATGTCGAGGGTGTGCTTGATATTACGGGGTCTGATTTTGGTTTCTTGCGGTCGATTAATTATTCGCCTAGTCAGGAGGATATCTATATTTCGAATTCTCAGATTCGCCGGTTTGGTTTGCGGAATGGGGATTTGGTGTCGGGTACCGCTCGTCCGCCTAAGGCTTCTGAGCGGTATTTGGGTTTGATGCATGTGTATGCGGTGAATGGTAAGGACCCGGATGAGGCGAAGGAACGGGCGCATTTCCCAGCCTTGACGCCAGTCTACCCGAATGAGCAATTACGGTTGGAGTCGACACCTGGACGTTTGTCTGCGCGGATGATTGATTTGATTTCGCCTGTTGGTTATGGTCAACGTGGTTTGATTGTGGCACCACCTAAGGCTGGTAAGACGGTCTTGATGAAGGAAATCGCCAACGGGATTACAGCTAATAATCCGGAGGTTGAGTTGATTATGCTGTTAATTGATGAGCGTCCTGAAGAGGTGACGGATTTGGAGCGGTCAATTGATGGGGAAGTGGTTTCTTCTACTTTCGATCAACGACCTGAAAACCATGTGCGGATTGCGGAATTGGTTTTAGAACGGGCTCGCCGTTTGGTAGAAGATAAGCGTGATGTGGTTATTTTGATGGATTCAATTACGCGTTTAGCCCGTGCTTACAACTTGGTTGAGAAGCCGAGTGGCCGGACGCTATCTGGTGGTATTGATCCAGCGGCTTTCTATAAGCCGAAGAAATTCTTTGGATCAGCCCGAAATATTGAAGATGGGGGTTCCTTAACTATTCTGGCGACAGCTTTAGTAGATACGGGTTCTCGTATGGATGATATGATTTATGAGGAGTTCAAGGGAACGGGTAATGCTGAGATTCACTTATCTCGTGACTTGGCAGAGTCTCGTGTCTTCCCAGCGATTGATATTCGTCGTTCGTCTACGCGTAAGGAAGAGTTGTTGCATGATGAGTCGTCCTTGAAAGTTTTATGGAAATTGCGCCAAACGATGAAGGGCGATATGTTGGTTTATACCAGTGAAATGCTGAAGGAAATGAAGAAAACTGAAACTAATGACCAGTTCATTGACCGACTTGGTACCTTTTTAGATAAGGGGAAAAAAGGTAAATCATAAAAATCTACTTGAAAGTGATAGGACATTATGATAGACTACTCGTGTTATGTTAAAAATAATCTCTGGGCTGCAGAAGTTCAGGGCGAAAAGGAGAGTATGTACAAATGAAACAAGAAATTCATCCAGATTACCATCCAGTAGTATTTATGGATACAAGTACAGGATACAAATTCTTATCTGGTTCAACAGTTAATTCTGCTGAAACAGTTGAGTGGGAAGATGGCAATACTTACCCATTAATCCGTGTTGAGACTTCATCAGACTCACATCCATTCTACACTGGACGTCAAAAATTCACACAAGCCGATGGACGTGTGGACCGTTTCAACAAAAAATACGGTCTCAAAGACGAAAACGCAGAAGAAGCATAAGAAAATCAAGTGTGGCATTTATGTCACCCATATTTTCCAAGAGTACCCATGTCGGGTGCTCTTTTTTATTGACTAAATTTATAGCAGTTTTCAACTTTTATGGGAAATTTACCTTATTAACCTTTCGTAAACATTTTGCACATATTACACAAACACTTGGTCTTTATAGTAATCCTCATAAATCAAAGGCGTGTTTTATGATAACAAACACAATGGAAAAAATGATCACGATTCTGAACAACAACATAAACAAATTTTGATTAATACATCTGCTTCTATTGAAGGTAAAACGAAAGAAAAAGTATGGTCTGGTCAAAGTTATTTATATAAAAAGCAGGGCAAGGAGAGTGACGTGTTTGAAATTCGCATGGTGGATGCGGTTCGAGGCGATGCCCTTAATCAGACCTTGTTGACGACCATGCAACGATACCCTTATTTCAATGCCAAACTGGTAGAGGTGGATGGCGACTTCTATTTGGTTCAAAATGACCAATCCCTTCTTGGGCACAAGTCCAAAGACCTGCCGCAACTGGGAGGGCTTGCTAACGGCTACCACTTGCTGGCGGTTACTTATGCTCAAGCGTCAATTTATGTGTCCTTCCACCATGCCCTATGAGACGGGAAAGGGATTAATCCCTTTATCGAGACCCTGTTTTACTATTATTGTCTATTACGCTACCAAAGTACTGCATCTAGAGCAGGTATTCGCTTAGCGAGTGATGCCCTATTTGAGGGTGAAACAGTCGAACCATTTCTTGAACCATATGACTATGACCAAAGTAAGGACTTAATTCAAATTTATTGGGACGGTTTTGTCGAAATGCAGGGTATGATGACCTATTCCAATGACATGGTGTTCAATTCCTATGTCATCAGCAATCTTGGTCAATTTGTTTTGAATGAAAATGCCTAACATATCGACAGCATTCACCTTTATAATTCGGGTGTGGTGGGTTTTGGCATCAACATGATTTGCGCCACTGGTCAGTTTAATCTTGATTTCAAGCGAAGTTTTGCGTCCGATAAGTATATCCAAGCCTTTGTGGAAAAATTATCACTATTGAACCTACCTTATACGCTTACTAATGCTATCCCTTTTATCACGCCAAAAGACCCTTTGATGAAGAGATAGCCTATAATGGGTCATGCTGATATTTTCTGAATTTTGGATATCCTTTCGAATTATCAGCTCTGATTTTCACCTTATCACTTGCCCTGGAGTTCACTCTAGGGTTTACAATTACTTTGTAACTGATAGATGAGGATTTGAACCTAAGGAGGAAATCACATGCAAACAGTAACTTTAAATAACGGTGTAGTTATGCCCCAATTAGGGTTTGGTGTTTACCAAATTCCAGCTGAAGAGACGGCGGAGGCAGTTTACCAAGCCATTCAAGCGGGCTACCGGTTGATTGATACGGCGTCAGCTTATGGCAATGAGAAGGAAACAGGGGAAGGGATACAACGGGCGATTGAAGAAGGCCTAGTTGAACGACCTGACTTATTTGTAACCTCTAAACTCTTTATTAAACAAACGCCAGAAAATATTGCGAAGGAAACCATTGAAAACTCCTTGGCTGTTATGGGCTTGGATTATTTAGATTTGTATCTGATCCACCAACCTTATGGTGATATTTACGGGGCTTGGCGGGCTTTAGTGGCTGCTCAAAATGGCGGTCAATTGCGGGCTATTGGGGTTTCTAACTTTAAAGCAGCTAAAATTGTGGAATTTTCGGGCTTCAATGAGGTAAAACCGCAAGTCAACCAAATTGAAGTGAATCCGTGGTACCAACGTCAAAGTGACCTGGATTGGCATAATAAAGTAGGCGTTCAGGTGGAAGCTTGGGCACCATTCGCAGAAGGTCGTCACGGTTTATTCACGAATCCCGTTTTGACAGAAATAGGGGCTAAATACGGGAAAACGGCCGGGCAAGTGGTACTCCGCTGGTTGATGCAAAGAGGGGTTGTGGCTTTAGCTAAGTCAGTCCGGCCAGAACGGATGGCTGAAAACATTGCGATCTTCGACTTTGAATTGAGCGCTGAAGATTTGGCCAAAATCGAGACCTTGGATATGGCGGAATCTGCCTTCTTTGACCACGACGACCCTGAAACAGTAAACTGGTTAATCGGCCGTCACTAATTTTTGGATTAAATCATCGACAATTTCACTGATTTAGTTGATAATAGACCTATATTTATTAAAATTAAATTAGAGGAGATGTTATATATGACAAAAAAAGCGATTGCAACTGAAAAGGCGCCTGCAGCTTTAGGGCCATACTCTCAAGCGATTAGTGCAAACGGCACGGTATATGTATCTGGACAATTACCAATTGACCCAACAACAGGTGAATTTGCGGCGGATGACATTCAAGGACAGACCCGCCAATCCTTAACAAATATTCAAGCGATTTTAGCGGAAGCTGGTCTAGACTTGTCTAACGTTGTGAAAACAACTGTTTTATTAGACAATATCGATGACTTCGCAGCCATGAACGAAGTTTACGCTGAATTCTTCGCAGGGGTAACACCAGCTCGTGCAGCCTTTGAAGTAGCCGCGATTCCAAAAGGCGCGCTTGTTGAAATCGAAGCAGTTGCCGTCGAAGGTTAATGAAGGTTAATCATTGAAAATTCATTAAATAAAAATATGCATGATTTATTAGGGTAGCTTTCTAAAAGGAGGCTACTCTTTTTTTGATAGTAGAAATCTTTAAAAAAAAGCGACCTAACATGTTCGTTAAGTCGCTGTAGTAAGCTATAAAATATCTTCTAATGTCGTTTTAAAGGTCTGCATGCCCATTTTTTCATAGAAGGATTTGGCGGAGTCGTTGAAGGCCCAAACGTTTAAGGTGATGCGGCGACAACCTGTATCGGCGGCTAATTCTTTAGTGGCTTGGTAAAGGGCTTGGCCGACATGTTTGCCGCGGGCGTTTTGATCAACACAGATATCATCAATGTATAAGAATTTCTCGCCAACTAGAAACTCACTTTCAGCGGTTTCTTGGTAAATCCCAAACATGTAACCAAGTATATGATTGCCTTCAACAGCGACTAAAATTGGGCGTTGTGGATCTTCAATAATGTTCGCAATTTCATCCGAAGTATACTTAGGCGCTTCCTTCAAGATGTCCGGCCGAGCTTGGTGGTGGATTAAGTTAACTTGTTCTAGTAAGTTTAAAATGTCTGTAATATCTTGGTTTTGTGCGAATCGAATGTCCATATATACCTCCAATGTATTTTGTGATTTTATCATACACTTTTGTGAGTTGTATTCAAAATGAATATGCATATTTTTGATAGGTAAAAACAATCAAAATCCTTCAATTATTCATCATCAAAAACTGAGCAAAGCAATTGCTTATGTGCAATGAAAAGGGTACTATTCGAGTATATAGTTGACTTGTCTTTCAGTTAGAAAATTCTTGAGAAATTCAGAAAAGTATAGCGTGAAAGCAAGTAGTCAAAAAATGATGATAGCTTATATATGGAGGGATTTTATGTTATTTGAAAATATTGTAGACGCGATTGGTTATACACCTTTGGTCAAAATTAATGGTTTAGATGCAGATTCTGCGGATATCTATGTCAAGTTAGAGAAAAATAATCCATCAGGTTCGGTAAAAGACCGTCCCGTAAAATACATTGTCCAAGACTTGTTAGATTCAGGTAAAGTAGCCATTGGTGGAACGATTGTTGAGTCGACTTCTGGTAATACGGGTGTTGGGTTAGCTATGGTTGGGGCTGCCTTAGGCATCAATGTCGTGATCGTGATGCCAGAATCAATGAGTATCGAGCGTCGTCAATTGATCCAAGCTTACGGAGCGGAACTGATTTTGACAGATAAATCAGGTGGTATGTCATTGGCTGGTGAAACGGCTGAGAAGATTGCGGCTGAACGTAATGGTGTGGTATTTGGTCAATTTACAAACGGAGCCAATGTGATTGCCCACGAGGAAACAACTGCCAAAGAAATCTTAGCTGACTTACCGAATGTTGACGGCTTTGTGGCTGGTATCGGTACTGGTGGTACGATTTCAGGTGTTGGTCATGTCTTAAAAGAGAAGAATCCAGCTACTGTTATTTGGGGTGGTGAACCAAGTGATTCACCGCTATTAACTGAAGGTAAAGCAGGTCCTCATAAGATTCAAGGGTTAGGTGCCAACTTTATTCCTAAAGTCTTAGACCAATCTGCTTTAGATAAAGTGGCGACTGTTTCAAATGAAGATGCTATTGCAGCAGCCAAAGAATTGGCGACTTCTCAAGGAATTTTTGCTGGTTTCTCTTCAGGTGCCAACTACGTAGCGGCTAAAGAACTTGCTAAAGAGTTAGGTAAAGGCAAGGTTGTTGTGACCGTATTCCCAGATTCAGGTGAACGTTACCTATCAACCGGCCAATTCGGTGATGGGCATGCTGAGTGATGAATTAAATGAAGCGCACCGCGACTTCGCCCAATATATCTATGACCATGATCCAGCGCCCCATTCCATAGAAGAAGTCTTTCTATATCCAGGTTTCCAAGCAGTGGTCCGCCATATCGCAGAGCGAGAACTCTATTTACAAGAAGACTATTATGGTGCCCGGAAAATGGCAGAAGCGACCCGCAAGGATACAGGCATTGAAATCCATCCTGGGGCCCAAATTGGGAATGATGTCTTTATCGACCACGGCATGGGCGTTGTCATTGGGGAAACGGCTATTGTTGGCGACCGGGTCAAGTTGTACCACGGGGTCACTTTAGGCGGGACTGGTAATGACAAGGGGGCAAAGCGCCATCCGACCATCCAACATGACGTTGAGGTGGGGGCAAACGCAACTGTTTTAGGTAATGTCACTGTTGGCCACCATGCCAAAGTTGGGGCCAATGCTGTTGTAATTCATGATGTGCCACCCTATGCGACGGCCGTTGGGGTGCCTGCCCGCATTATTTTACATGACAAGAATTGGAACCGAATAGGTGAATATAGTATTTAACATAGGAGGTGTGACAAAAGTCGCTAAGAATTGAAGCGCTGGACCAAAAGCCGAACAATTATTGCAAGTAATTGGGGTATTTTTGGAAGTGTCGGATAATTCTGACTTTTGGCATCCGATATTACAAGTATGCTTGAAATGGGGATAAGTTTTATCATTCAGTGGATATGTGTGGCTAAAACCGCCTTCATCCACAGTAAAATAGAGAAAAGGACACTTTTTAAGGCAAAGGTGTCCTTTTTTGTCTGCGTTTTGTGTATGAGTCTGTGGATTTGTGGATAAGTATGTGGGTAAACGGGGGTATTTTTGTGTAAAATCTGTGTAAATATCTGGATACTTATCAACAGGTTGTGGGAAACTTGTGTAAAAACGGTTGAAAACTTGATAAATAAGGCTGTTATTTTTCAAATGGTGTGAATAAGTTGGTGGAAAGTCAAAAACTTGTTTGTGGATTGAATTTGTGACAAAGGTCTAGATAGCGGATGGTTGGAAAATGTGTCATAATGAGCCTGGAAAATAATGCGAATTGGAAGTAGGTGTCTAGTGATGAGAAGAGTGGGCTTTCGTCGGTTTTTAGGACTGATATTATTGGTGATTGGGATAGTCATTATGATCAACCAGGCTTGGCCAGTGGTACAGGTGTATTTAAACCAGCAAGATGTGGCGGTAGCAAATTATACGGCTGAAGAGCTACAAGAAAATGCGTCGGACCAGTCAAATGGCCAGTTTGATTTCAATGAGGTTCGCAATGTGTCGGCAACAGAAGTCAACCAAGTGCGGACGGACATCGAATCGGGCGAAGCAGACTTGGATGTCCTGGGGGCAGTAGCTATTCCGGATGCCAATTTAAATACCGCAATCATTAAAGGCATGTCTGATGTAGCCATGGTGTCGGGTGCAGGGACTATGTTCCCAGACCAAGTCATGGGCCAAGGGAATTATACTTTAGCTAGCCACCATATCGGCTACGGGACAGATATCTTACTGAATAACATTTCGGATTCAGTGACGGTTGGGGATAAAATTTACCTGACAGATTTGACCAACGTTTACGTATATGAAACTTTCTTCGTTGAAGCAGTGAATCCTGATCAAGTGCAGTATATTTCGCAAGAAGTGACGGGTAATCCTATTATTACCTTGATGACGTGTACAGCTGATTTGACCCAACGGTGGATTGTGCAAGGGAATTTAACCGAAACAGTGGCTTTCAGTGAGGCGCCTGCTGATGTGCAAGCATTATTTCAGTAGTGTATTAAAATAATAGAGACAAAAAACGGCTAGCCCATTTGAAAGGGTTAGCCGTTTTTGAATAGCATCCTATAAGGATAAAATTGATTTGTGGCCTTGGCTGTAAGTGTTCAAGGCTGCTTGGAATTGGTCGAAGGGTTTTGTATCGAAATGAGCCAGCAAGTCTTGCCAGTCATTTTGCCATTTTTGCCCTAAAAGTGGGCCGTAGTCCGCAAGTAGGTCAGCGATTTCTTGGAAAGAATTGGCTTGTAAGATGGCCACATTCACCCGGTGATAGGAGACTAATGTTGGTGCTGGTAGTCCTAAAAAGCGGTGTTCGAATAGGTCTAAAAAGCTAGCAAAGTCGGGCGCTAAAATGCTGACTTGGCCTAAGCCAACATCCATATAGGCTACGGCTGGTTCGCCTTTATCGCTTACTTGACTAAAGTCGAAATAGGCGACGCGGTCGTGGTCTTCGTAAAAGATAATCCCTGTATCTGGAATGTTAGGTCGGTGGACGAAGTCCTTTTGCCTAGTGATGGACGGGATGTGGTAATCGGCGCCTGGTTTTTGTTCGTACATGCCGGCGATGTAAGGGATGTAGACGGCGGTAAGAGCGTCTCGACTTGGGCGTTTGCTCGCCACGTAACTGTGTGAGGTATAACCACCATTTTGTTGGTTGACCAGATTATGATAAGAAATTGGTAAATCTGCGACAGAATACCGTTTATATATTGGTGATTTAGGTAAATAAGTGTAAAATTGTTTTTGCAATGGAGATGCAATCAAGTGCATGTTGAAAAGCCTCCTTAAAGATTTGACTATCAATCATTGGTATTTTAAAGCTTTTATCTGACGAAAGATAGTGTTTTGAAACGTAATTTGATAAAATATTTACTGGAATAAGAGGTGCACAGCTGTGACAAATGACTATATATACATTTTTACAAACCCTATCTCGAATCAGGTACAATCATTAGGAGTGGGTTTGAAATATTTTACAAGTGCGGTAAATAAAGTACCAAATAACTTGTTACTCATCAAGAACCCAAACCATTTAGGCCGTTTTGATGAATTTACCCGTTTCCATATAGTGAGCGGACACGAGGCTGTGAGAGAATTTATTGATGGCCAAGCTAACGAAGTCCAATCCCAAACCAAATGGATTGATTTTAAATATGAATCCCTATTCCAACAGCTATCTGACCAGGAAATTGCGGAGCTTTTATTTTTAGGCCATACGGATGCACCGTTGAACCAGCCGACTTTCTATAAATTGGGCAACCGATTTACCTTTTTTGGTTCAACCTATCCCAATTCATACCCAACAACTAAAATGTACTACCGAGACATTCACGACTTCTTCAAGCAACTAGGCCACGTCCTAGCGGCCAAGGTGACTGAAGACTTACAGGAGCAAAAGCCCATGTTTTTATTCCGCAAGAAGCCGGTAGTGAAAACAGTCAAGTCAGTCCCCATACCGGCCAAGCCAATTTTGGGTCATCTGGCACGGTTAAGTCACGACGGTATCCTCATTACCTTTGAAGGTGCTGATCATGTTGGCACCAACAAACGGGAATTTCGCGTATACCTCGCTGAAGATAACCCACGTTTTGTTGAAACAGACAAGGCTTCACATTTATTATTCGGCCGACTCACCTATGATTTAACAAGCGAAACTTGGGACTTCCAAGCTTAAAAACTGACAGATTTTAATACGACAGACAATCGACGGAGGAATTTTCATGGAAATTATCGTTTTATTCGGTGGAAAAAGTGCGGAGCATGATATTTCTATCTTAACCGCAACAGCCATCATGCAAAAAATTCAATACGATCGCCATAGCGTAACACCGGTATATATTGACCGCCAAGGCCACTGGTTTAAAGGTGCGAACATGACCGAAAAACCAGATGCGCAAGCAAACTTCCAGCTAGACCAAGTGGGCCAAGCGATAGTGCCTACTGACGTTTTGCGGGAAGGGACTGACCAAATCGTTTTCCCAGCACTACACGGACCAAACGGGGAAGACGGGACCATTCAAGGTTTATTCGAAAGTTTAAATGTGGCTTACGTTGGTGCAGGCGTCTTAGCGTCGTCGGCTGGTATGGATAAGATTGTCTCAAAACACTTGTTCAACCAAGCGGGTTTACCGCAAGTGCCATTTGTGGACCTAACTTCATACGAATGGGAGAAAAACCAGGAAGTGGCCATTGAAAAAGTAACCAATGAACTGGCCTACCCAGTATTTGTGAAACCAGCCAATATGGGGTCAAGTGTTGGGGTATCTGAAGCGATTGATGATGCTTCATTATTAGCAGCCTTAACCTTAGCCTTCCGATACGACCGCCGTGTTTTAGTTGAAACCAGCGTGCAAAATCCGCGTGAAGTGGAACTAGCAGTCTTGGGGAACGACGAAGTTTTCGTTTCATTACCTGGTGAATTGGCAAAAGGGCAAGGTTTCTACAACTATGAAGAGAAATACTTGAACAATACCACTGAGATGATCATTCCTGCAGCGATTGACGAGCCAACGGTGGCGAAATTGCAAGACTATGCACGTAAGGCTTACTTAGCCCTAGACGGTTCGGGTTTATCGCGAGCGGACTTTTTCCTAACTGAATCTGGGGAAATTTATATTAACGAGGTCAACACCTTACCAGGGTTTACACAATTCTCTATGTACCCAGCTTTATGGGAAGCGAGCGGTAAATCTTACGCTGATTTATTAGAAGAATTGATTCAATTAGGGTTAAGTCGCTATAATAAGAAGCAAAGTATTCAGCAGTCACTCTAGTCACTGTAGCAAGTCTGATAGAATACCTTAAATAAGTAGTCTAAATAGTCACTAAATCACAGAAGCGATTACAGCTAAGGCGCTTGATGCAAGAATGAGCGACCTTTAGTAGTTAGAGAGGCAAGTATGAAACCCACACAAATTAAAGATATCGTAAAAGCTGTTGAGGCAAATGATTTCACATCAACAGCTCGGTTTACAGAAATTGATTCAGTCGAATTCGATTCGCGATTAATTACCCCAGGTGCTTTGTTTGTACCCTTGAAAGGTGCGACAGATGGCCATTCTTATATTGATAAAGCCATTGAAAACGGGGCTGTTGCGGCCCTATGGTCCAACGACCCCAATGAAGCGCCTGTTGGTTTTCCAATTATTCAAGTAGAAGATACACTGGTTGCCATGCAGGCGCTTGCCAAGGCTTACCTAGGATGGATCAAGCCGAAAGTGGTTGGGATTACCGGTTCTTCTGGGAAAACAACCACCAAAGATATGACAGCAGCAGCCCTATCGACGGCCCTAAAAGTCCACAAGACAAACGGTAACTACAACAATGATATTGGTTTACCTAAAACCATCCTAGATATGCCAGAAGATACAGACGTCATTGTCCTAGAAATGGGAATGTCAGGTGCTGGTGAGATTTCCTTCTTGAGTAAATTGGCGGAGCCGGATGTTGTGGTCATTACCATGATTGGGGAAAACCACATCGAATTCCTAGGGTCACGGGAAAATATCGCCAAGGCTAAGTTGGAAATTTTAGATGGCTTGAAAGAAGAAGGGACCTTTATTTACCCGGGGGATGAGCCTTTAATTGTCGACCAAATGCCAACCGATTTACCGCAATCGACTTTAACAATTGGCTTAAATGATGATCAAGATATCTTCGCCTTTGACGTGATGATGGACCAGTTCCAATCGACCTTCTATACCAATTTGTCACCTGAATTAAAAATGGAAATTCCTTTATCAGGTGGCTATAACGTACAGAACGCCTTATATGCCTTAGGGGTTGCCTACTCATTTGGTTTATCAATGGAGCAAGTCCGTCCTAATTTAGCTGAATTTTCAATTACGGCTGATCGTGGTTCATGGGAACGTGGAATTTTAGATACGCAAATCTTGAATGATACGTACAATGCCAGCCCTTCAGCCATGAAAGCTGTCATCCGAAACTTCTCAGCCATTGCTTCAAAAGGTATGTCTCAAAAGATTTTAGTCTTAGGAGACATGTTAGAGTTGGGTGCTTTCTCTGATGAATTGCATAGAGAGATTGCTACTGTTATTGGTTTGAATACCTTCAAGCATGTCTTTTTATATGGACCGCGCATCCAACCACTAGAAGATGCTTTGGTTGAAAAGGGGATGCATCCAGATTTAATTACCTATATTGAGTCAGACAAAGAAGCCTTGATTGAAGAAGTTAAAGCCATTTTGCAACCAGAGGACAAGGTCTTAGTGAAGGCAAGTAATGGTATGGGATTAATTGAGTTAGTGGAAGCGTTAAGAGTGTCAGCGAGCTAGGATTCATAGCCACTTTTTTTCGAACGAAACGGCTGATGCTATAATTAAATTCTCGTGAGAGATGCATGTTTTATTTGTATCAAGTCTTTAGATGTGCTATATTATTCTAGCTTGAGTATGTTTAGAGGAGTAGTAGATTTGTCTGCTACCAAAGTAATCAATATCAGTTGGAAGTAGTCGAGCCTGATGCATTTGGCATACTCGGCTATTTTTGTTATGTGAGAAAGATTTTTCACATGGATAAATAGTTCACTCAAGTAGAAAAAGGAGAGACTAGATGAAATTTAATGAAATGAATCTATCAAAGCCACTGCTTCGCGCTGTCGAAGAAATGGGTTTTGAGGAAGCAACACCAATCCAAGCCGAAACCATTCCGATGGCACTTGAGGGACAAGATATCTTTGGACAAGCCCAAACAGGTACTGGTAAAACAGCAGCCTTTGGTTTACCATTGTTAGAAAAAATCCATGACAACAGTCGTGTACAAGCCTTAATTATAGAGCCAACACGTGAGTTAGCTGTACAAACAGGTGAAGAATTATACCGACTAGGTAAAATGAAAGGCATCCACACAACAACTGTTTACGGTGGAGCATCTATCGGACACCAAATCAAATTATTGAAAAAGAACCCACCAGTTGTTATCGGTACACCAGGACGTATTTTAGATTTAATTAAACGTGGCGTATTAAAATTAAAAGACGTTGAAACATTAGTGTTAGATGAAGCTGATGAAATGTTAAAAATGGGCTTCGTTGAAGATATCGAATCAATCATTCGTGAATTACCGACTGAGCGTCAAACGTTATTATTCTCTGCGACAGTACCTAAAGAGATTAAACGTATTGCAGATAACTTCATGAAAAATCCTACAACAGTACATGTCAAAGCGAAAGCAATGACTGCTGAATTGATTGATCAATACTATACACGTTGTAAAGATTACGAAAAATTCGATTTACTAACACGTTTTATCGACGTACAAAATCCTGAATTGTCAATCGTTTTCGCCCGTACAAAACGTCGTGTAGATGAAGTGGCACGTGGTTTAGTTGAACGTGGTTATTCTGCTGAGGGTATCCATGGTGACTTGAGTCAAGATAAACGTTTAGGCGTTTTACGTAACTTCAAGAACAACAAATTGGATATTTTAGTTGCGACAGACGTTGCGGCGCGTGGATTAGATATCTCTGGTGTAACACATGTTTACAACTTCGATATTCCACAAGATCCTGAATCATACGTTCACCGTGTTGGTCGTACAGGTCGTGCTGGTAAAGAAGGTATGGCAGTAACTTTCGTAACAGGAAATGAAATGTCTTACCTACACACGATTGAAAACCTAACCAAGAAACCTATGACAGCACTTCGTCCACCTACATCACAAGAAGCGTTTAATGGACAAGTTGCGAATATCGCAAAAGTTGTAAAAGAATTGACTGAAATCGATGATACAGAAATGTACCAAGATGCTGTGAAATTCTTATCAGAAACATATACTGAAGAAGAAATTGCGCTAGCTTTAGTCCGTTCATTAGTTAAAGATCCTTCTACTGTAAAAGTAGATATCACACCAGAACGTCCATTACCAAACCGTGGCGGTGGCGGTAACAAACGTAACTTCAACCGTAATGGTAACCGTAATCGCGGTGGTAACCGTGACCGTAACAACAACCGTGGCGACCGTAGTGGTAGTGACCGCAAAGGTGGTTACAAAGGTAATGCTAAAGACAAAAACCGTAACAACTACGACCGTAAAAAATCAAACGGTGGTAACAAACAATCTAATGGTAAATCAGCAGAATTTAAAATTCGTTAGTAAGGTGTGACAAAAGTCGTTTAGACTTGTATCGCGATGGAACAAAAGCCGAATAAACACTCTAAGTGTTGAAAGTATTTTGTGAAGTGTCGGCCAAGTCTGACTTTTAAAGCCCTATTATAGTGCAAAGTTTAAGAGTTTATAGTGCAAAGTTTTAAAGACTAGCATCCAAACCCTAATAGACTTTCGACCCAATCAAACAGGTAAGTGAGGTTAAATAACTTCATTTGCCTGTTTTTTTGCTTATCATAAAGGTGCAGTTTTGAAGTAAATACGTTAAAATATATATAAATAATATCGTAATTGATGATAGGAAGAGGCCCCATGATTATTGGTTTAGGAACAGATTTAGTGGAAACAGTGCGTATTAAGGAGGCGATTGCCAACAATTCGCGATTTGTTGGTAAATTACTCACGAAAAATGAGTTGAATACATACACTAGTATTGATAACGAAAAACGGCAAGTGGAATTTGTAGCAGGTCGGTGGGCGGCAAAAGAAGCGTTCGCCAAGGCATATGGTACTGGTATTTCGAGCCAGCTGCATTTTCAAGATATTGAAATTGTGAATAATGACCAGCGTAAACCCCTCGTTATTTGTGACAAAGTAGATACGCCGGTACATATTACCATCAGCCACACAGATTATTATGCTACTGCAACAGTTATTATTGAAGCGTAGTTTAATTAGCACAACTATCTCCGTTTAGATATTATAAATAATGTAGTGGTTAGCTTTCATCATTTTTACAGCACAAGTGTACAATTATTGTATATTTTAAAAAATCAATTTAAGTTATAAAAAGGGCGTGCAATTCCCTATAACTTATACATTGTCAATTGTTAAGTTAACGTCTTGAAAAAGCGGATTTATCGCCTTTTTTGCTAGATTAATAGCTATAAATTTGGTCATTTTTTCAAATTTTGATAGAGTTAAAAGAGACTTTTTTATAAAAAGGTAAAAATTAGGAGGACTAAGTAATGATAGAGTTCAAGAATGTTGAAAAGGTATATCCAGGGGGCACAACCGCTGTTAAAGATGCCTCTTTGACAATTGATGATGGTGAGTTTGTTTGTTTCATTGGGACTTCAGGTTCTGGTAAAACAACAGCGCTACGGATGATTAACCGTATGCACGATCCATCTGGTGGGGAAATTCTGATCGACGGCGAAGCAACAACTTCAAAAGATCCAGTAGAATTACGCCGCGGAATTGGTTATGTAATCCAACAAACAGGATTAATGCCACATATGACTGTATACGACAACATCGTAACAGTACCTCGCTTACTAAAATGGGATGAGAAGAAAAACAGAGATATCGCAGAACGTTTAATGAACCGGGTTGAATTACCTTTAGAATACTTAGACCGCTATCCAAGCGAGTTATCAGGTGGACAACAACAACGTATCGGGGTTATCCGTGCTTTAGCAGCCAATCCAAAAATCGTTTTGATGGATGAGCCATTTGGTGCCTTAGATCCAATTACCCGTGATGCATTACAAGAATTGGTTAAAGAACTACAGGTTGAATTTGGTTCAACTTTTGTGTTTGTAACGCACGATATGGATGAAGCTTTAAACTTGGCTGACCGTATTGCAGTATGGCATGAGGGTGACTTAATCCAATATGATACGCCAGATGAAATCTTACGTAATCCAGCTAACGAACATGTACGTGGTTTCTTAGGTGAAGAACGCTTAATGCAAGCGCAAACTGATTTCATTACAGTAAAAGAAATCATGTTAACTACACCATTAACTGCTACTTTAGGGATGTCTTTAGCTAAGGCGATTACAATCATGCGTGACAACCATGTCGATTCACTATTTGTTATCGATGATGACCACCATCTAAAAGGCCTATTAACTTTAAATGACCTTGCTTCACGTACAGCAAACTCAAGTTTATCTGTTGCAGACGTCATGCACACAAGAATTCGCCCAGTGTTTGAGGATGCTTTAGTGCAAGATACAACTACTCAAATCTTAAAAGGGCGTATTCCTAACATGCCAGTTGTTGACCGGGAAGGTCGTTTAACTGGTCTGGTTACCCGTTCCGCATTAGTAAACCTTGTTTACAACTCTATTTGGGGTGACGAGGAAGAAATCGACAAATTAACTGATGAACCCGTATTTGAAAACGCAGAAACAACAGCAGTTCACCCAATTGATGCGACTACTGAAGGAGCTGATAAATAATGCAAGAGTTTATTGCCAGCCAAGGTAGTGAAGTCATTCGCCTACTTTGGGAGCATATCTATATGTCACTAATCTCCCTAGGTATAGGGGTTATTGTGGCTGTGCCACTAGGAATCTTATTGTCACAAGTACCCAAAGTAGCCAATGTCGTGATTTCTATCGTATCAGTGTTACAAACAATTCCAACGCTAGCACTTTTAGCTTTAATGATTCCCTTCCTAGGTGTTGGTAAGGTGCCGGCAATTGTCGCCTTATTTATCTACTCGCTATTACCGATTCTCCGTAATACTTACTTAGGGATGTCGAACGTAAACCCAGATCTACTTGACGCTGCTAAGGGGATGGGGTTGAAACGGATGCAAATTATTCGTCAAGTACAACTACCACTTGCAGTACCAGTTATTATGGCGGGTATTCGTCTTTCAACAGTCTATGTTATCGCCTGGACAACACTTGCCTCATATATCGGTGGTGGTGGCCTAGGGGATATGATCTTTAACGGATTGAACCTATTTAGACCAGACTTAATTTTAGGTGGTACGATTCCTGTAACCATCCTTGCGGTCATTGTTGACTTGGTGATGGCGCGTATAGAGGATTGGGTTACACCAACAACCTCTTCTAAGAAAGGAGATGAATCACTTGCGTAAGATGAAATATCTTAAGACATCGGTTGTTGCTGTCTTATCGACGATTATTTTAACAGCTTGTTCACTGCCTGGGTTAGGGGGTTCATCTGAAAACGGGATTTCCATCGTTTCTGGATCAACAACAGAACGTCAAATCTTAGGTTACCTTGTTGAAGGTATGGTCAACCACTATACGGATGCCACAACAAACATCATTCCAAACTTGGGTTCATCAACCATGAACCACCAGGCCTTAGAAACAGGGGACGCCAACGTATCAGCAGTAAACTATACCGGGACTTCACTAACAGGTGAGCTGGGTATGGAAGCTGAAACAGATCCAGAAGTGGCCTTAGAAACAGTTATTTCAGAATTTGATTCGCAATATGATATGCATTGGTACACACCAGGTTATGGTTTTGCCAACACTTATGCCTTCATGGTTCGCCGTGAAGATGCAGAAGAATATGGTTTAGAAACAGTATCTGACTTAGAAGAATACGCTGACGAATTTTCAGTTGGTGTAGATAATACTTGGTTAAATCGTGAAGGTGATGGTTACAATGCCTTCAAAGAAATTTACGGTTTTGAATTCTCTGAATTGTACCCAATGACGATCGGTTTGGTTTATTCAGCCGTATCATCTGGTGAAGTGGATGTTGTATTAGGTTATTCAACAGATGGTCGTATCATTTCTGAGGACTTAGTTGTCCTTGAAGATGATAAACGTCTTTTCCCACCATATGATGGGGCTGCAGTTGTTACAAATGAAGCACGCGAACAGTACCCTGAATTGGATGGCATTTTCCAAAAATTAGCTAGTACAATTTCTGACGAAACCATGCAAGAATTAAACTTCCAAAGTGACCAATACTTACTGGAACCACAAGTCGTTGCAGAACGCTTTTTAGAAGAAAATAACTATTTCGAAGATGCAGAACCCTTTATTGAACCAGTGTCGCAAGATAATTTAGGAGGTGAAGAATAATGGTTGACGTTACACAATTAGACTTATTTGAGCAAATCGTGTATTACTTCCAGCAAAATGGGATGTACCTACTATCACAATTCTTCCGCCAACTATTGATGACCTCTTACGGGGTAGCCTTTGCGATTATTGTGGCCGTACCCTTAGGTTTCTTTATTGCCCACAAGCGTAAAACATCTAGCTTTATCTTAGGTTTAGCCAACATTATTCAAACTGTGCCGAACTTAGCCTTACTTTCAGTAGTTATGTTAGTGATGGGTCTAGGACCTAACTTGGTAGTATTTACTATCTTCCTATACTCAATCTTACCAATTCTACGAAATACTTATACCGGTGTTATCAGTGTAGATGATACAATGGTAGACGTTGGTAAAGGGATGGGGATGACCTCTTGGCAAGTGATTTATAAAGTTGAATTACCACTAGCGCTTTCAGTTATTATGGGTGGTATCCGTAATGCCTTCATTACAGGTATCGGAATTTCCACAATCGGTACATTCGTTGGTGCCGGTGGACTTGGTGACGTGTTGCAACGCGGTGTAAATGCGTCAGATGGTACTTCTATCATCATCGCAGCTGTGATTCCAATCTCACTTATGTCAATCTTAGCTGACTGGTTGTTAGGACTAATTGAAAAACGACTAGACCCTTCATCAACCAAATAATCTAGCAACAAATGAAAGGATGAGACTATGGATTGGAGCTTATTACTGCAAATCTTTCTCATCAACCTGATATATATCATGTTGAATACCATACGCACTCTATTAGCCATACGTGGTTACCAAAAGATTGCGCCGGTAATAGCTGTTGTAGAGGTGACAATTTACACTTTAGGATTATCTATGGTAATGCAATATTTATCTAATCCGATTTACCTAATTGCCTATGCCTTAGGTTTCGGTGTTGGGATTTATTGTGGAATGATGATTGAAAATAAACTCGCATTGGGTTATTCAGTTGTCGAAGTCTATGTGCAAAATGATGACCATACCCTAGCTAACGCCTTACGTGAACGTGGCTACGGGGTGACCATTCAAGTAGGTTACGGCCGTGACGGTGACCGGTTGATCTTAACTATCCTGACACCGCGGTCAAATGAAATCTATCTACACCGGACTATTGATGAAATTGACCCCAAAGCGTTCTACCTATCTTATGATGCCAAATATATCCATGGCGGTTTCTGGTCTAAACGGGTGAACCCGCGTTTGATTAAACGGTCGAAAGCCAAAGACCAACAAACCGACAATATTGTGGTTGAAGAAGTAGAATCAAGAGAAGAGTACGTGGAAGAAACAGGTTATTTATTCGAAGAAGAGGTCAACCAAGAAACACAAGACACTTCATTTGAACAAGAGTTAAATCAAGAATCAGATAAAAACTCAGATAAAGAATAAGTAGCGTATCAAAAAAGCAGCGACTGACCAAAAATCAGTCACTGCTTTTTTTGATACCTAAACTAATGATTTCAGTAAGGTGTGATAAATCTGTAACGATAGGCGTAAATGCCTGCTATCTTATCTTGTATTATTGTCAAAGTTACTGTATTTTTATAACTGTTGTTCGCAACCATCCAACAGAAAAAAACTAGGAGGCATTTTTATGAAAACAAGAAAATTGGTGAACTCAGCTATGATCACCGCGATTTACATCGTTTTAATGTATTTCGTCCAACCTGTAGGATTCGGCGCCATACAATTCCGCGTATCAGAGGGCTTGAACCACTTAGCCGTTTTCCACAAAGACTACAAATGGGGCGTGGTGCTGGGGGTATTCCTATCTAACCTGATGTTCTCAGCATCTCTAGGTATTTACGATATCGTATTTGGGACACTACATACATTGCTATCATTCTTAGTGGCCGAGTACCTATTCAGATTCGCTAAAGACATCAAACAACGCATGATTATCATCAGTCTGGTATTCTCAGTCATGATATTCATCATCGCGCTAGAATTATTCTGGGTCATCCAACTCCCATTCTGGTTGACTTACTTTACTACATTCTTAAGTGAACTCATCATCATGGGAATCACCGCACCACTATTCTACTACTTAGACAAGCGCCTAAACTTCCGCAAATTGATGGAAGGTTAATTGCTTGTCCTTTAGATGGTTGATTGCTAAAATATGTGAGAAAAGACACATTATAACCGTCTAGTAAAGGTGGAGGGATAACGCATGCATGTATATCAATTAACAGTAGGACCTGTCCAAGAACATCCTTACTTTATCGTCAAAGACAACAAGGACACACTGATTATTGATCCTGGTGACCAAGTAGAAACAATCGAACAACTAATCGCAGAAAACCAGTTAAATCCAGTAGCGATTCTCTTGACCCACGCCCATTTCGACCACATCGGTGCCGTAGAAGACATCCGTGAGCGCTACAACATCGACGTTTGGCAGCACATTATTGAAGCCGACTGGTTGAAAGACAAGCAAACCAGAGTTCCTAAAACTCGTACCCATTATTGGGATAAAATGGGGCAACACTCCGTGGCCGGATTCACTTTTAAAACCGCACACGTACCAGGGCATTCCCCAGGGTCCGTTGTATATATTTTTGAGGAAGACGGCTTTGTCGTTGCGGGCGATACCTTATTCAAAGGAACCATTGGTCGAACCGACTTAGACCACGGTGACCAAGATACATTAGTTACTGGTATCAAGCGTCATTTATTGACCCTGCCGGATGAAACCCAAGTTTTACCAGGGCATGGTGGCATTACAACGATTGGTCAGGAAAAGGCGAATAATCCATTCTTACAAACACATAAATAAAATAAAAACCTAGACCAATGACTGCTTAAAAACAGGCAAAGGGCTAGGCTTTTTTGTAGAATCGTATTTAGCTTAAGGCAATTGATTTAGTATTGCCCACTGAAAGGATCTTATAATTCTTTCGTTCAATCCTTGTAATAATTTTCTCAAGCGACTGATGTGAACAGTCACCTTTTAATGAAATGATGATATTGGATAGATCGGTTTTAGGATCAACGGTTGTGACAACCGTGTTGATAGATGCAAAACGACCGATAATTCGCGATATTACTGCTAATGCACCTTGATCTTCCTGGTTTGCCTGAATAGTTAAAACAAAACCATCTTCATCTAGCGACCATGCCTTGAATAAACCACGTTCAAACGCACGGTGGGTTAGGATTCCATAGAAGGTATGGTCTTCATTCAAAACGCTAATATATGGTAGATCTCGAATAGCAAAAATTGTTTGGAAAAGGGTTGAATTGGTATAGATGTATTTTGTCGCATTTTTTAAGTGATGGGTAACAGATACATCTAAAGACTCACCATTTAATAGTCGCTTATAAATGTGCTGTCGGTAAATGTTTCCGCGATACATCGTTCCGGACTGACTTAAGATGGGTAAGGACCGGAAATTATTTTCTTTCATAATGTCTAAGGCTTCTTGTAAAGTATTAGCCTCAGTGACATATTTAACGTCCTCTCTCTTAATGCTTAACTCGCGGATGTTCATATGTATGACCTCGCTCTTTCATTGTATTCATAGCTCATTATATCATAAAAATGGCAAAATCATGCTAAAGATTATAGTAAGGTTAGAACCTTGCAAAAAATGTTTAAAAAATGAAATAAAGTAGGAAAAATCCTTTAGAGGAGTTATATTTATTGAAATTATTGTTATGATAATTTTATTAATAAACATCTGTAGACGTTTATAAGCATCAAGTAAGCGTTTGCTTATTTTTAAAGGGGAATATCACACATGGCTAAAGTAGATTTAACTAAACAGCCCTATAATTTAGACGCAGATGTTGTTTACGAACAAAACAAAGTATTGCAAGGCCACTCCAAATATCCAGTATTAATTGCAGCGAACACTGGAGCTGGTGGTGACCTAGTTGATTCATTCACTGACTTTGAAGATACTTGTTACTCTTCTGCTGACGTATACGCTAACCGTATCAACCCGGTCTAAAACTAAATAATAATCATATAAATCTTTAAAATGTTTAAGGGCTTGCATGCGTGAGGGGCCTTTTTTGATTGAACAGAATTAGAATTTGTAAAAGTGAGGAATGTTTGCTTTCTATACAACTTCTTTAGTTTGTTGGGTTCGGTCTTTTTGCAAAAGAGTTAGTTCAAAAGCTTAAAAACAGGATGAGGTCGGCAATCTTTACCCATACTTATAAGTTGAATCTTGCCTTTTAAACCTAGGGGTTGTATACTAAAATCAGATTATTGTACATACATATAACAAAGGAGAGAATTCGACATTATGGGAGATCCTGGGGCCTCAAACGTAGGTGGACAGATATTACTAATTATTATTTTAACATTGGTGAATGCCTTCCTGGCAGGGGCTGAAATGGCCTTTGTATCGGTGAACCATTCAAAACTAGAAACCATGGCAGAAGAAGGAGACGTAAAATCCCAAAAAGTATTGAAACTTCTTGAAAACTCTGATGATTTCTTATCGACGATTCAAGTAGGGATTACTTTTGCTGGTTTCTTCTCGTCTGCAGCGGCGTCTACTACCTTCGTTTCTTATTTAGAACCGTATCTATCTGGTGTTCCAGCAGGTGAGACAATTGCTACAGCAGCTGTAACCATAATCTTGTCATATTTTACATTGGTATTAGGTGAGTTATATCCAAAACAATTAGCCTTACAAGTACCTGAATCGTATGCACGACAATCAGCTGGCATTATTTCTGTGTTAAAAACATTCTTCAAACCTTTCGTATGGTTGCTAACAGCATCAACAAATGTATTGAAGAAAATCACTCCACTCGAGTTTTCTGAAGACAGCCAACAATTTACTCGTGAAGAAATTCAAGGGATTATTAATTCCTCACGTCGTGAAGGTGTAATTGATAGTGACGAGTTCCAGATGATGCAAGGTGTATTATCCTTGGATACTAAATTGGCTAGAGAGGTAATGACACCTCGTACAGATACCTTTATGGTAGATATTGAAGATGACAGCCAAGAAATCGTAAATGAAATCTTAAGCTCGCAATATTCTCGTGTGCCAGTCTTTAAAGATGATAAAGATAACATTGTTGGGATTATCCATACAAAAGATATTTTACGTGAAGCGCGTAAAGTAGGTTTTGAAAATATCGAAATCGCCAACGTTCTTAAACCAGCTTTCTTTGCACCGGAA
Organism: Carnobacterium sp. 1290_CSPC; assembly: GCF_001053265.1. Classification (NCBI taxonomy): domain Bacteria; kingdom Bacillati; phylum Bacillota; class Bacilli; order Lactobacillales; family Carnobacteriaceae; genus Carnobacterium; species Carnobacterium sp. 1290_CSPC. Next base: position 1,664 of record NZ_JVVG01000059.1, on the reverse strand, counting down.
ACAAGCTTTATTGATGATTTACTATTCGACTTTAAGAAAAATCACCAACATCTAGCCATCATCAAAGATGAGTATAATGGTGTAGTTGGTTTAGTTACCCTAGAAGACTTAATCGAAGAAATCGTCGGCGATATTGAAGATGAGTATGATGAAATTTCACATCTTTACAAACGCATCAATGATACCACCTACATCATCAATGGAATCATGCCAATCGATAAGTTTAACCAATTATTTAAAACAAGCGTAGAATCCGATGAATCAGATACCATCGCAGGTTACATGATTGAAATTCTAGGTTACTTCCCTGAAGACCGAGCAGAAGAAGTAATCCGAATCGAAAATTATAAACTAATGACTACTGCAGTAGAAAATGGACGTATCCGTGGTATCCAGGTTAAGAAGTTGGATATCGATGAATTAGCTGAAGAAGTAGAAGAAGAAAATAAATAGCATTAAAAAGTTCGGAATCTTTCCGGACTTTTTTCAACTAAAAGGAGTAAATATGACTCAAGCAAACGAAGTAAACGAGACTAAAGAAAAAGTAGTGCAAAATGAAATGATGGACCGTCCAGTAGTAGAAGCAGGTGTATTGAACTTCATGCGTACTGGACAGAACGACTTTCCAGCACCATTAAAAGAATTAGAAGATTACGCCCATGAAAACCGCGTACCAGTAATTCCTCATGAAACAGCAGTTTTCTTAGATTTTCTATTAAGTATTAAACAACCAAAGAAAATTCTAGAAATTGGTATGGCCATTGGATTCTCCGGATCACTAATGGTTTATGACCACCCTGAAAGAAGCTTAGATACCATTGATCGTTATGACAAAATGATTGCTGCTGCTAAAGTCAACTTTGAAAAATTAGGTGTAGCAGACCAAGTGACTATCCATGAAGGTGACGCCAAAGATATATTGCCCACTCTAGAAGCTAAATATGACTTTGCCTTATTAGATTCAGCGAAAGCAAAATACTTCGACTTCTTCCCGTTAATCATGGACCGACTAGAAGTAGGCGGCATTTTGATGATTGACGATATCTTCCAAGGCGGTACAGTCTTTAATGAATTGGATACCATTCCAAAACGTGTGCGGAAAATCCATAAAAAATTAAATCTCCTTTTAGAAGAAGTAGTAGGTCATCCAAACTTAAAAACCTCTGTCCTACCTCTAGGTGATGGAGTCTTACTTGTAGAGAAAATTGGTGATACAGATTTCTCCTACTTGTTAGAGAAAAACTTCTAGGGGAAATATGGATAGAAAACAAGTCGTGGAGAGAACTTCACGGCTTTTTTCTTAATTTGAAATTTGAGAAGGTAAAATCAGTCAAATGTTTTTAATCCGAAACCATTGACTTTGATAGAATAGGGTGATAGTATAAATATCCAATAGCGGATACGACATCGTGCGTTAAATACTATTGGGAAATAATTATTGACTTAGTTCTAAACTTGAGTTAATATACATAAGTTGCTTGTTGAGGGCGACAACGAGATAAAAAGAAATTTTAAATTCTTGTTGACAACAACTCAAGCCAAGTGATAAGATATTCAAGTCGTCAAAACAACATCGTTTGTATAAAACAGCAAAAAAACTTTTTAAAACATTTTGTTGACAAACCTCGTATGAAGATGATATGATATATGAGTTGCTAATGAAG
>NZ_JVVG01000058.1:0-50377 GCF_001053265.1 Carnobacterium sp. 1290_CSPC | reverse complement strand
AAAAACGTATTCGTGTGCTTTAAAATTATTTACCAACACTATTTGTAAAAGAACCATTATTTATGCAAAAAAACATGACCAAATTTCGCCCTATAGGGATTTGGTCATGTTTTCTGTTATTTTACTACTTCATACTAGTAGTGCATCAATGAGAATACGTCAGTACCAGCGATTTTTTCTCTGGCTTTGAATTCATCTAATTCTACTAAGAAGGCTGCACCGACAACTTCGCCACCTAATTTTTTAATTAATGATACACAAGCTTCGATGGTACCACCAGTTGCCAATAAGTCATCTGCAATTAAGACTTTATCGCCTGGTTTAATCGCATCTTTATGGATTTGTAGGGTTGATTGACCGTACTCCAAACCGTAATCGATTGACTCGATTTCACGAGGCAATTTACCTTTTTTACGTGCGGGAACGAAGCCAATATTTAATGCATAAGCAACTGGACAACCAACGATAAATCCGCGGGCTTCTGGTCCAACAACCACATCTACATCTTTCTCACGTGCAAATTCCACGATTTCATTAATTGCTTCGTGGAAGGCTGGGCCATTCCCCATCAAAGGCGTGATATCTCTAAATAAAATATCTTTCTCTGGGAAGTCCTGTACGTCTGCAACATATTGTTTAAAATCCATTATTTTCCTCCTGAATAGAAATAATTTTTAATCATCGTAACATCATTATACCGTAAGAGTCGTTCATTATTGATTTGGGTTTCCCAATCGGCCATGGTTTGAGTAGCCAATAAGTCTACCTTTTCATTTACCGGTAAGGTCACTAAATCTGTATTATGCCATTTAACCAATTCCGCTTCTTCTAAGACTTTCACCATTAAATCAAGTTTCACTTTAGAAATTTTGAAGAAGTCTGCCAATGCCTGTTCCTTACCCGCCAGTGGAACTGTTCCGTGGCCTTGTAAGTATTTATATAATTGGCCGAATTCTTGCCGGGTTGGCTTTCCAACCATGTAGGCATTGACCGCAGAATAAGCATAGATATAAATATTATCAATTGCCGCCTGGTTTATCAGGTTTTTAATTGCTGATAAGTCCTTTGGAATATCAAAAATAACTAAGCTATTCTTACTAGCAAATGCTGATCCTTTTTCAAGTATTTGATCAATCTCACTGGTCATGATGGCTTCACTTGTGAAAGGGATTTCGTCTTTATAAGCCTTGAAAAACGGCGCATTTTCAAAGACATAAGTGGCATTTTCAATTGACATGATTTGATCACGCTCACGCATATTTCGCAAGTCAAAAATACTTTTACTAGACTGGCGAATATCCTTGATTTGAGCTTGCGGTGATTGGTTTCCGTTCCATGCGTTGATGGACAAGGTAACCACCACATCGATTGGTTCGTTCGCTACTAATTGTTTGGCTAAGGCACCAGATTTAAAAGCAATCATACTTGTTTTGACATCTGCATCTGCTACTGTCAGTTTTAAAGTATTCTTGTCCTTCCCAATCAATTGGATTTGTGATAATTGGACGTCCTTTATTAAAAACAAGGGGTGTCGATTATCGGTACCAAAGGGTTTAATTGGGTCAAGGGCTTTGATATTTTCAAGAGTGATGTCTGCAATCCCGATTATCCCATCAATTTTCAGCGGTGTTTGCTGAGTATATACCGCTGAAAATTCAGCCATACGATCTAATAAGGCTGTTTTCCAAGCTTCAAACTGGTCAATAGCTACAGTCATCCCGGCGGCCATTTCATGACCACCAAATTTGTCCGCATAGTCTTTACCGGCTTGTAATACTTGGAAAAGGTCAATCCCTTCTATCGAACGGCCAGAGCCTTTATAGCTGCCATTTTCAGTATTCTTACTTAGTAGAATGGTTGGTCGGTGGTATTTTTCAACCAAACGGCTGGCTACAATTCCAAGGACTCCTTCATGCCAACCTTCTTGGCCCAAGATAATCATTTGCGGTAATTGACTTTCGCCGTCAACTAAAGCTTCCGCTTCAGTCACCATCTCATCAACGATGGCTTTACGGGCGTTATTTTCTGAGTCCAGTAACTCAACCAGTTCACCAACTTCTTGGTCATCAAAAGAGGTTAAGAACCGCACACCAGGGTTTGGATCGCCTAAACGACCTAAAGCATTTAATCTTGGTCCCAGAATAAAACCAATCGTTTGCTCATCGATTTGGTCTGGCTGGATGCTTTCTTTTTCAAGGAACATCTGTAAGCCTAACCGCTCGGTATGCTTCATTTGGTCTAAACCAGATGCCACAATAACTCGGTTTTCGTCAGTTAATGATACCAAGTCAGCAACAGTGCCAATAGCGGCAACATCCAGTAAATCACTTGGCGTTTCACCAAGTAAGGCTGTAGCCAATTTCAAGGCGACTCCAGCACCTGCTAAATCACCAAAAGGATATTGGCCTTCTGGGTGGCGTGGATGGACGATGGCATAGGCATCCGGCAAGCTGTCTCCAATTTCATGGTGGTCCGTGATAATCACGTCAACATCTTGGTCTTTGGCGTAAGCTACGGCTTCGTGTCCTGCTACCCCATTATCACAAGTCAGGATTAGTTGGGTCCCTTTCTTGATGTAATAAGCATAGACATCCTTGTTTGGTCCGTACCCATCTTCAAACCGGTTAGGTAAGTAGAAGGATACATTGGCCCCAAGCATTTCTAGGGTTTCATACAAAATAGTCGTTGAAGTGATCCCATCTGCGTCATAATCCCCGTAGATTAAAATCTCTTCATAATCTTCAACCGCTTGTTGTAGTCTTGAAACGGCCTTTTCCATATCTTTTAATAAGAATGGATCATGAAATACGGGTTCTTTAGCGATAAAAGCTTGAATCGCTTCAGGTGTTTGGTAGCCCTTATCATAAATGACCTGTACGACCATCTTTGGTAAGGATAGGTCTTCAGCTAGCTGCTGGATAAAGGCTGCAGCTGTATCATCTGCATTGCCTAAGTATTCAGGTTCTATCCATTCATAAACTGATTGCAACAAAATTTGTCCTCATTTCTAAGTTTCGTAGAAAATTAGTCTCTAAATTGGCCTTTTTCATAGCTCATATGAATCAAGCGATAGGCTAGGCTTGGCGCCAATCTCATTAGACGGTTCATAATGTCGTAGTAAAATGGCACGACTACCTCAAACTGGCCACGTTCAATCGCGGTTGCCATTTTGTCAGCAACAATCTCTGGTGTGGTGGCAAAAGATTGGACATTTTTAAAGTATGACCCATCTTTATCCGCGATATCAAAGAAGGCAGTGTCAACTGGACCAGGCAAGATACAAGTCACTTTAATCTTGGTTGACCATAAATCTTGTCTTAAGCCGTTAGCAAAGGCATGAACGCCCGCTTTACTGGCTGCGTAGACAGCTGATTTAGGCGTTTGAATTAAGCCAGCAACTGACGCAATTAAGGTGATGTTATTGGCTTTCGTATCTTGGTGTAACATCCCAGCAGCAAAGCGTTTTGAAAGAAACATGGTTAATAATAAATTTGTATGGGTCAGTTTTGCGATTTGCGTATAAGCTTGGTCACTAATTGTTGAAAAATCACCGAAGCCTAAACAATGGACAAAATTTTCGATTTGTCCTTTGTCAAAGCAATATTGGGCGAATTTCTCGGCTTCATCACCAGTCACTAAGTCGGCTGTATAAGCTAAAACTTGTCCAGCACCTAATTCTTTGGCCTGTTTCTTTGTTTCGTCCAACCGCTTTTTATTCCGACCGTTGATGATGATATTTCTACCTTCGCTGGCCATTTTATAAGCAAAAGCTTGACCGATTCCAGAAGATGCACCTGTAATGACTGTGTATGTTTGAGACATTTTCATCACTCCTATAAATGTGGCTACTTATCCGAGACTGATTGAATCAAAATCTTTTACAATTTGGCTATTGACAAACACTTTTTTGGCATCTGCCTCCAGTTGTTGTGAGGCTTTTCCTACATATCTAGCTGAGATATGGGTTAGTAATAATTTCTTGACATTGGCTTCCTTAGCCACCTGACCAGCTTGTTTAGCGGTTGAATGGTAGTAATTACGTGCCATTCGTTCCTCGCCAGCAGCAAAGGTCGCTTCATGCACTAAAAAGTCCGCATCTTTAGCAAGAGCTACCGCATTTGGGTTATAACGGGTATCACCTAGGACGGTTACAATATGGCCCTTTTTGTCAGGTCCAATAAAGTCACGACCATCTAACTGGGTACCGTCTTCTAAAGTAATGGACTTACCTTGTTTTAATTGACCTAGTAAAGGCCCATTTGGTACGCCCGCTTCCCTAGCCTTATCAATCAACAACTCCCCTACTTGGTCTGCCTCAATGACTCTAAAGCCATAAGACTGAACGGCGTGGTCTAAAGTCTTATAGATGACCTGGTATTGGTCATTTTGAAAGACCATTCCTTCATCGGCTAACTCCTGAATGATTAGATCATATCCTAAGGTCGTACGGGTAACTTTAAGAAAGTTATCAATATAAGCTTTAATCCCTTTAGGTCCATAAATGGTCACCGGAGCTTCCCCGCCTTGATGGCTTCTTGAAGATAAGAATCCTGGCAAGCCAAAAATGTGATCTCCGTGTAAATGCGTGATAAAAATTTTAGTAACTTTACGCGGTTTCAATGTGGTTTTCATAATTTGATGTTGCGTTGCTTCCCCACAATCAAACATCCACATTTCATTACTTTCGTCTAATAATTTTAACATGATGCTTGTCACATTACGACTTCTACTCGGAACGCCAGCACCTGTTCCCAAAAAAGTTATCTCCACTTTTTTTCGCTCATTTCTATTATATATATTCGTAAAAAATCAAGAGCGCACATTAAATCCAAGTCTCCCTGTTCAATGTGCGCTCGTCTTTCGATGGGTTTGAGACTGAAGTGTCACCCTCCCACCAACAATCCTCATGATATCAGGCGCCCAAAGTCAGAATTATCCGCTGCTTCCCAAAATACGCCAATTACTTTTATAGTAATTGTTCGGCTTTTGATCCGGCCCGTCAATTCTAAACGACTTTTGTCGCACCTACTATTCTTGGAATTCAAACTCGTAATCTAAAATACGGATAATATCCCCTTGTTTCGCACCACGTGCAGCCAAGGCTTTATCAACACCCATATTCTTCAACTGACGAGCAAATCGTAATGCCGACTCATCATATTCCAAGTTCGCCATCTTGAATGTTTTCTCAATCTTGTCACCGTATAGGTAGAAGGTACCATCAGATTCACGGCCTACATAGAATGGTGGCTCTTCGTCTTCAGGAATTTCATAAACCACTGTTTCAGTAGACGCTTGTTTACCTTCTTCAGCAATGCGCTCTTCTTCTAAACGGATCAATTCAGCCGTATGGTCCATTAAAGGATCTAAGCCTTCTCTAGTATAAGCTGAAATTGGGAAAATTTCTGGCAATTCTAAGTCTGGATAGTTCTCTGCAAAATAACTTGCAAGTTTTTCCTTGAATTCTTCAATATATAATTCTGCTTCAGGAATGTCCATTTTATTGGCTACGATAATCGTTGGTCTAGACATCAAATTATCATCATAATTATCTAATTCTTTGTTGATAGCTACATAGTCGTCAAATGGGTCGCGGTTTTCAGAACCACCCATATCAATTACATGTAAAATCACCTTAGTACGCTCAACGTGGCGTAAGAATTGGAACCCTAAACCAATACCGTCAGCAGCCCCTTCGATTAACCCTGGTAAATCGGCTAATACAAAAGATTCATGTGAACGGGTATTTACCACACCCAAGTTCGGTGTAATTGTTGTAAAGTGGTAATCACCAATTTTAGGTGTTGCCGCTGTAACAACAGATAGTAAGGTTGATTTACCAACTGATGGGAAACCGACTAATCCAGCATCCGCGATCAATTTCAATTCTAGTTGTAGGGTAATTTCATCACCTGGTTCACCATTTTCAGCGATTTCTGGTGCCGGGTTGTTGTGGGTCGCAAATTTCATGTTCCCACGGCCACCACGACCACCATGTGCAACGATGAGCTCTTCACCGTTCTCCACTAAATCACCAATAATTTGACCAGTGTCAAAGTTTTTGACAACAGTTCCAGGGGGTACAGCGACATACATATCCTCTGCACCACGACCGTACATACCTTTTGGCATCCCATTTTCACCTGGTTTCGCCTTAAAGTGTCGGTTGTAACGGAAATCCATCAAGGTTCTTAACCCTTCGTCAACTTTGAAGATGATGTCGCCTCCGCGACCGCCATCTCCTCCAGCTGGACCTCCGTCTGGACGATATTTTTCTCGTAAAAAGGCAACCATACCGTCGCCACCCTTACCTGCTTTTACCCAGATCTTGGCATAATCAAAAAATGTTGACATATGTTACCCCTCCTTTCAATTTCTTTTATTTTTGCTTTTATTTCGTGTTAATACGGCTTGTATCAGCAAGCGTTAAAATGGCTTGCGCAATCATGCTTAAGATGGCTAACCGGTTGTTTTGTACTGTTTGATCTTCAGCAAATACCATGTTGTTATCAAAGAATTCAGTGATAACTGGTGTTAAAGCCTCAAGTTGATTATAGTTGTCCTGCATGTCATTTGTCATCTCTAAGCCTTTGGCGGCATTGAATAATGCAGCTTCTGAATCAGATTCAAAACGACTTTCTTCTATTGTAACATCTTGGACATTTAATTCACGGGCTTTCGCACCCAAGTTCAAAATACGGTTCCATGCTTCAAGCGTTTCTTTAAATGACGCTTTTTCACTAGCTGCTTGTAAGACTTTACTTGCCGCTAGTTTTCTTAAGATATCCGCTGAACGGCTTTGCAAAACAGCATCCGCAATATCATAACGAATTTCTTGGTCACTTAAGATAGCTTTCAAGCGATCATTTACAAATTGGCTTAAAGCTGTTTGTAATTCAACTAGGCGCTCTTGGTCTTCAATTCCATAAACAGTCTGCAAGATACTAATGATATCAGTTTTCCAGTCAAAAGTTAACTCATTTTCGATTAGAATACGCACAATTCCTGATGTTTGTCGACGTAAAGCAAACGGATCGTTTGAACCAGAAGGAATTCGGTCAATATTAAAGAATGAAATCACTGAATCTAGTTTATCTGACACAGCAAACAATTTACCCAATTGGCTAGCAGGTAATTCACCTTCAGCAGAAATTGGCATGTAGTGTTCGCGAATAGCAGTAGCAACTGCAGGTGCTTCACCAAAGGCTAAGGCATATTTTTCACCCATAATCCCTTGTAATTCTGAGAATTCATCCACAATACCGGTCATTAAATCGAACTTGTAGATTTCACCGGTACGAGTGATGTCTCCGGTTTGGACGTCAGCTAACTGACCAGACCATTTTTCGGCTAGATATTTGGCGATTTGACCAGTACGGGCCATTTTTTCCTGTAAGGAACCAATTTCAGCATGGAAAGTTACCTTAGCTAAACGGTCTTGGAAGTCTTGAATTGTTTTGGTTTTATCTTCATTGACGAAGAAGAAACCATCTTCCAAACGTGCAGTCAGGACTTTTTGATTACCCTTACGGACATTGTCTAAGTGTTCAGCGTTACCGTTACGAACAGCTAAGAATAATGGCAACAATTTGTCTGCTTGGTCTTTAACATAGAAGTAACGTTGGTGGTTCTTCATTGAAGTGATCAATACTTCATCCGGTAACGCTAAGTATTTGTCGTCGAAGTTGCCGATAAAGGCAGTTGGGTATTCAACAATTTGGGTAACTTCTTCAAGTAAGTCAGCATCGATATCGATTTGATATTTGTTTTCACTCGCTAATTGTTCGATTTGTTGTTCGATTAATGCTTTTCGTTCGTCTTGGTTTACAATAACAAATTCATCTGCCAAGGCTGCTTCATAAGCATTAGCGTCCGCAATCACAACCTCTTGAGAACCTAGGTAACGGTGTCCGCGAGAGATATTTGAAGCTGTTAGATTCAAGAATGTTAACGGTAAGACTTGGTCATCTAATAAGGCAACCATCCAGTGGATTGGACGGATGTATTTAACGTCATAAGACGCCCAGTGCATTGAAACAGGGAATGACATTTGGTCGATAACTGAAACCACATCTTGTAAAATGTCGGCCGCTTGGCTACCTGGTTCCGAAATATTAATGAAAACATACTCTTCACCTTTAACTTCTTCAAAGTAAATATCCTCAACAGAGGCACCTTTACCGCGAGCGAAACCTTGGGCAGCTTTGGTCCAATTACCCTCTTCATCTTGGGCAATACGTTTAGCAGGTCCCTTAGCTACTTCAGAAAAGTCTGTTTGCTTGTCGGCTAAACCATTAACACGTACAGTCAAACGGCGAGGTGTCGCAAATGTTTCGACATTGTCAAAAGTTAAACGGTTGTCTGATAAAAAGTTTTCTACTAGTGATTTTAATTGGTTCACGGCATTACGTACGTATTGAGCAGGTACTTCTTCCAAACCAATTTCAAATAAAAATGTATGTTGGCTCATTATTTTTCCTCCTTCAATAACGCTTCTGCTGTTTCACGGTCTAACAATGGGTAACCCAAGTCAGCACGTTTCTTCACAAACATTTTAGCTACACGGCGGGCCATGTTACGGATACGAGCAAGGTAAGCTGCACGGTCAGTAACAGAAATCACACCACGAGCATCTAGTAAGTTAAATGCATGTGAACATTTCAAAATGTAGTCATAAGCTGGGTGGACTAATTCGTTGTCGATTTGTTTCAAGGCTTCAGCTTCATACTTATTGAAGGCAGAGAATAACATATCTACATCCGATTCTTCGAATGAGTAAACTGAATGCTCGTATTCTGCTTGACCAAAAATTTCACCGTATTTAACGCCTTCAACCCATTCAATATCGTAAACTGAATCTACTTCTTGGATGTAAGAAGCTAAACGTTCTAAACCATATGTTAATTCCGATGTAACAGGTTTACATTCTAAACCACCAACTTGTTGGAAATAAGTAAATTGAGTGACTTCCATCCCATCTAACCAAACTTCCCAACCTAAACCGGCACAGCCAAGTGATGGGTTTTCCCAGTTGTCTTCTACAAAACGAATATCATGTTTTAATGGGTCAATTCCTAATTGTTTCAAGCTTTCGATGTATAATTCTTGAATGTTATCTGGGTTTGGTTTCATCACCACTTGGAATTGGTGATGTTGGTATAAACGGTTAGGGTTCTCACCGTAACGACCATCTGCTGGACGACGAGATGGTTCTACGTAACAAGCGTTCCATGGTTCAGGACCAATTGCACGCAAGAAAGTATAAGGTGACATGGTACCCGCACCTTTTTCTGTGTCATAAGCATTTAAAACTAAACAACCTTGTTCAGCCCAGTAGTTTTGTAAAGTTAAAATTATATCTTGAAATGTTTTTTGATTCGTTGCCAAGATGTTCACTTCCTCATTTTTTATTCTATTATGATAGTGGTCAAATACATCAGAAGACACAAAAAAACCCCTATGTATTTGAAAAAAACAAACACATAGGGACGATTATCTCGCGGTTCCACCCTACTTCTAACGGATAAAATCCATCAGCGCTTTATTGTTAAGTGCTCCAATATGCCTTCACAAGGTTTCAATCCAGCCGCTCCCACTATCCGGCTTCGCTTTGGAATCTACATCTTCTTACTTAGTATTTTCACTGCACTTCTTTTATTCAGCTATTATCATACTTTTTTTCTCTTTTGTCGTCAAGCGGATTGACGAAAGTTTCCATCTGGCTGATAAAATGCTTACTTTTTAAGTGGATCCCTACATACTCTTCGTAAAGATCATCCAAGGCTTGCCGAATTTCAGTTTTTGTTGTCGCCTGTAAGTCCACTTGACCTAGTTTGTCATATGGTATTTGACTAAACAGTCGAATAAAATGACTTGCCCGTGGTGACCAATGGAGACGCCTATCATCCATGTGAAAATGTTGTTCGCATAAAACGCCAGCATATTGCATGGAATAGTCAAAACGGCCTTGATCACGGCCACAAATAGCACATGACCTAAAGTTAGGGCCCACCCCGAATTTCGGCAGCAACTGAATTTCAAATATATTGGCCACGACTGACGGATCGACACCGGCTTCTATTTTGCCTAGACCTTGCCAGAGCAGGTTAAACACCTTGTCTTCTTCAATGAAGTCTTCAAAGGCGGCATCGGTCAACCCTGTCATGTAGGCTGCATAGGCATTGGCTTGTATATTTGAGATCGTTGCCTTTGGAAATAGAACATCGTCCGTATCATTAAGAAAGGAAAAACCTTTATCGTTGATGGTTCCCACAAAAGAGGCTCGCATATAGGGAAAGGCAATTTCCCTTAAACCATTATTCTGCCGTTGAATATTCTTAATGAAGAACATCCGCTTACCAAATTCCTTGGTGAATATTTTAATTAGCAGGTCTTTTTCCTTGTATTTCCGCGTAAAAAGGACAATCCCATCGAAACGCGCGTAATGGTCTTTTCGCATGGTCTCGTCCCCTTTCGTTTTGCATGTCAATATGATGCCATTTTGTTAGCGATGCGTTTATTAACCCTTATAGTTTTTATGGTTGTAGCCAAGGTCACCTAGGTTAGCCTTGTTGTTACGCCAGTTTTTGATGATTTTCACCCAAAGTTCTAAATAGATTTTAGACCCAAGCAAATTTTCGATTTCCTTGCGGGCTTCAACACCAATTTTCTTGATCATCTTACCGCCCTTACCAATGATAATCCCCTTTTGACTCTTTTGGTCGACGATAATGGTTGCATACACATGCACGCGGTCCAGTTCATCTTTTTGCATGGAGTCTACTTGAACAGCAACTGAATGTGGGATTTCTTCATACGTATTTAATAAAATTTGTTCACGGATTAATTCAGAAACCACAAAGTATTCTGGATGGTCTGTGATAAATTCAGATGGATAGTATTGTGGTCCAGTCGGCAATAAACCAACTAGGGTATCGATCAAGGTCTCCACATTATTGCCGTTTAAAGCAGATAGTGGGATAATCCCGTCAAAAGATTCTGGGCTTGGAATAGTTTGCATAAAGTCCGCTAAGGCTTCAGGGGATACCTTATCAATTTTATTGACACCCAAGAACTTACGAGTCTTGTAGTTTTTAATCTTTTCAAAGACAAATTTGTCACCCGGACCAATAGGTTCTTCCGCATTCACCAACATTAAGATAGCATCTACTTCTTCAAGTGATTGGTAGGCAGATTTATTCATAAATTCGCCCAACTCATTATGAGGTTTATGAATACCTGGTGTGTCAATGAAAACAATTTGCGCCTCATCTGTTGTATAAACCGCTTGGATTTTGTTACGCGTCGTTTGCGCCTTGTCAGACATAATGGCTACTTTTTGCCCCACAACGCGGTTTAAAAAGGTTGATTTCCCAACATTAGGACGGCCAACGATGGCTACAAATCCTGACTTATAACCATCAAAGTCATCTTCAGCTTGGTCTCCGTCATCCTCTAGTAATTTTTCTAAATCCTCAATGTTGTCAAAATCATTTATATTAAAATCTTCTATATTCAAGAATAGTCTCCCTTATTTTTATGTTAATTTGAAAAAAAGTAAAATCTCAGGTACAAAAATTAGCAAGCCAACAATTACAGCCATTGTAGATGAAATCAGTACGCCACCAGCCGCTACATCCTTCACATTTTTTGCAATGGGATGGTATTGGTTGTCGGTCACTAAATCAATAATCCACTCAGCAATGGTATTGGTAATCTCCATACAGATCACAATAGCACAGGTTAAAATTAAAATTAACCACTTTTCAATGGACAAAGCAAAAAACCAAGCGGCCGACATGACTAAAATCAACCCCAAAATTTGGTAACGAATGTTTTGTTCATGGATAAAGGCAAATTTTATCCCACTTAAGGCATACCCCATTGATTCAAAAAAATTATGGTTCTTATCCACTTTTGGTGGTTTTGGTACTTGTTTACGCTCTTTTAAGTCCATAAGCATCTAAAATCTCTTTCTGTAGGCCAAACATTTCCTTTTCATCTGCTTCATTCAAATGGTCGTAACCATTCAAATGCAAGAATCCATGGACAGCTAAAAAGCCTAGTTCACGTTCAAAAGAATGGCCATAATCAGCTGCTTGTTCGCGTGTTTTATCAATCGAGATAAAAAGATCGCCCAATTCACGTGGCATATCCTCTGGCAAGCCCATAACTGCTAATTCATCTTCACCTAAATCTTCAATCGCAAAAGAAATCACGTCAGTTGGACGGTCAATGTTGCGATAAGTTTTATTGATTTCATGAATTTCTGCATCGTTCACGATGGTCAAAGATAAGTCAATTTCTCCAGTAAGTTTCAAATAATCTGCTGCAAAATCCAACAATTCATGCAACATCTCTTTATCTTTACTAGAAAGCCCATTCGTCTTATCTTCAAAAATTAAATCTAACACTTTTTCACCTTTTTTCTTTTTGCCTTGTCTATCGTTAATTACCCTTATCTTCATTGGCATAGGCATTGATGATTGCTGACACCACCGGGTGACGAACAACATCAGTCGCTGTAAAGTGCACAAAGTCGATATCTTTAATCCCCTGCAAGTGTCTTTCCGCATCGATTAACCCGGATTTAGCACCTCTAGGTAAATCAATTTGTGTCTTGTCTCCATTGACAATCATCTTAGACCCGAAACCAAGACGTGTTAAGAACATCTTCATTTGGGCAACCGTTGTATTTTGTGCTTCATCAAGAATGACGAAAGCGTCTTCCAAAGTCCGACCACGCATATAAGCAAGTGGTGCCACTTCAATCACGCCACGTTCCAGTAAGCGTTCAGTATGCTCCCGGCCATAAATAGTATATAGGGCATCATATATTGGTCGTAAGTACGGATCTACCTTCTCTTTCAAGTCACCAGGTAGGAAACCTAAGCTTTCCCCTGCTTCAACTGCTGGACGCGTAAGGACAATCCGTTTTACCCGTCCTTGTTTTAAAGCCTGAACGGCCATCATCACTGCTAAGAAAGTTTTCCCGGTACCAGCTGGTCCAATCCCAAAAGTAATGGCATGTTTATTGACAGCGTGTAAATATTGACGTTGACCTACAGTTTTTGTTCGAATAGCTTTCCCTTCAAAGGTCCGGCCAATTTCCTCTTCATATAAACTTACAAAGTGTTTAATAGTCCCATTCTTTGCCATTTTAATCGCAGTAACCACATCACGGTCACCGATTGTGATACCTGATTGCAGAATAACTTGTAATTCTGTCAGTAAATCAATCGCTTGGGCAACATTCGCTTCTTGTCCGGTTACTTCAATTTGCTCATCTCTGGCAAATATTTGCACCTCAAAAGCTTGTTCAATCAAAGAAAGATTACGGTCCTCAGTACCAAATAGTTGTACGGCTAATGCTGGATTCATCAAGGCTACACTTTTACTGATTGCAGATTCTGTCAAATGAAAACTTCCCCCTTTTCGTATTAAATAAATTATAGCAAAAATCTGGCATAAATACGAATCACAGGTCGTGAATTTTCGAATGCTTAGCCCTTTTACCGAAAAAAAGTGTTTGTTTTCGCAAGTCAACCAATCAATGATACAATAGAGAAAACGTTTTAGGGAGGCACACACTATGCAAAAAATATTAGCCATTGCAAACCTTGTAAAGGATTGGCAAATCGATGATATCAAAGACTTAGCAAGTGATTATCAGGTGAAAATGGCGGACGAGTTGACCGACGCAGACTTCCCCAATATTGAAATTCAATATGGCTGGGATGCTGATTTAGCTGAAAAATATGCAGCAAATGGTTATAACAGCCTTCGCTGGATCCAAGTCCAATTCGCTGGCATCAATCAACTACCTAAAGAAATCGTCGCTGATGAAAAGATTCAAATCACCAACATGAGTGGGATTCATGCGATACCAATCGCAGAAACCGTTTTTGGTTACATCTTGAACTACTACCGGAGTTTACATATTTATAAGGCACGTGAAGAAAAACAACATTGGGAATATGCCCAACACATGTCTTTGCCTGAAAAGAAAATGGTCGTGTTTGGTGCCGGTAATGTAGGAAAAGAAATCGCCCGTATCGGCCAAGCATTCGGTTTAAAAACTGTTGGTGTGAATACGTCAGGCAGCGATGTAGACTACTTTAATCAAACGGTGAAAACAGCGGACGGCTTTAAACAAGTGACTGATGCCAATATCATCGTCAACGTCCTACCAGAAACAGACGCCACACAAAACGTCTTTGATGCTACATATTTCGGTCGTCAAGAAAAACAACCCTTATTTATTAATGTGGGACGTGGGTCAGCCATTGTAGACCAGGACTTAATTGAAGCTATTGATCAAGGTGTCATTGCCTATGCATCCCTTGATGTCTTTAGAGAAGAACCGTTGCCAGCAGACCACCCTTTCTGGGCCCATGACAAGATTGATGTGACGCCACATATGACTGGTCAAGTAGAACACTTTGCAATTGAAACTTACAAGATATTCCAAGCTAACTTAACAGCTTACACAAAAGATGGCGATTTATCAGTCAATGTCGTTTCAAAAGAAAAAGGCTATTAAATCACAATAAGTCAAATAGACAATAAAAGCATTTGCTTTCCTAAATCTCGGAATAGCAAATGCTTTTTTGATTTTATTTTGCCTTTATTTAGCGTTTAGCGTAACTGGAGGTAGACCTTCAAATTGGCCAACATAAACGCCTGGTTTAATAACTTTCGGCATATTAACGGCACCTGAAGCCACAAACATGCCCGGCTCAATAGCTTTGCCTGTTTCAGCCAATTTCTGTGCCAACCATTGGACTGAATAAGCTGGGTGACCCATCACCTCTTTTGAAGAACCTTGGGTGTATGGTTGACCATCTACTGTTACTGTCCCCATCACGTCATCAATTTCTTGATAAGTCCGTTTGACGTATTCACCAGCTACTACACCTGCATTGGCTGCCCCATCGGCAATCAATTCAAATTTTGAAATGTTCCCGTACCAATCGTCATACCGGCAATCAGGGATTTCATATCCTGTCGCCACCTTGCATTTAGACATAATGGTTTCCACTGAATCGTCAGACGAAATCCTTTCTTCAGCCTTGAATATGATTTCAAATTCTAACAAAGGACCCATAAATTTGCTCAGGTCCATATCCGAACCCCAGACGCCTTTGTCCGTCATGACGCCGTATAAAGGCGTTGTGGTCTTAAAAAATGATTGCTGAATTTTTGCTGACAAGGAAATTTTATAACCTGCAACTTTTTCACCAGCCTCTTTTCTTAAATCTAACACAGCTTGTTGCACTCGGTAGCCGTCTTCTTCATTGACAATTCCAAATTTCCCGTATTGTACCGGCACTTTTTCATTATCTGCTTGATATAGTGTCTTACTAGCGTGAATAATTTCTTGATCCATCATAAGCTTTTTTCTCCTTAGAATTACATAGCGTCTGATGCGCCACCATCAATATTGACAGCTGCACCACTCACATATGAGGCGGCATCTGAAGCAAGGAAGCTAATCACTTTAGCAGCTTCTGTTGTTTCACCAACACGGCCCATTGGCGTATGCGTATCTTTTGCTTTTTGTTTTGAAAACTCTTCCCAAGTTGGATTTTCTGGGTCATTTTGCCACATCTTTTCAACCTGTTCACTTCGGATATAACCAATACATACCGCATTTGCCCGAATATTGTATTCACCGTACTCCTTACTCAATTCTTTAATGACAGCTAAACCAGCTGAACGAGCTGGTGAAGTTGGTACAGACTTTGGACCTGGTGTCTTACCAGAATTTGAAACCACGCTAATAATTGAACCTGAAGCTTGTTTACGCATATAAGGCAATACTTCACGGGTAAAATTGGCCACACCAATAATTTTAATTTCTAGGTCGAATCGCCATGTGTCATTATCTACTTGTTCAAATGAGCCCGCTCTGTGGCCACCCGCATTATTGACTAAGATATCGATAGTCCCGTATTTGGATGCCGTGTCCGCGATCGCCTTTTGGACAGCAGGTAAATCTGTGACATCAGCTACTGCGTAATCCACTTCAACCCCTGTCGCTTCTTTAATGGCTGTTTGTGCCTCAATTAATCGGTCTTCGTGGCGGGCTGTAATCACAACTTGTGCACCCTCTTCAGCTAGTGTTTTCGCTGTTTCAAATCCGATACCTCTACTTGCCCCAGTAATAATTGCTACTTTACCTTTTAATCCTAAATCCATCAAAATCGCTCCTTTATCTTTTAAGATCTTATTGATTTGAAAAAAGGCTCCACTCAACTTCCAGACTTTTACTATTCTTGACGACTTTGCCCTCAGCTAATAAAAAAACGACGGCCGTCAACAGGCCGCCGTTTCATTAGCTAGAGCCCGCTTCACGTGGAAAAGGACTCTCCTAGAGAAGAATCCTACTTAGCTAATAATAATAAATCTTGTTCAGAATTAAATGGAGACGCAACAAATACGCCAGCATGCATGATATATTTGGAAGATATTCTAAATTGGCGCATTGTTGTCACTCCTTTCAAATTGCTAACTACAATTTATCAAAAACAAGATGTGATTGCAAATTGTTTTTAATTTATTTTTAATTATTTTCTCATTTAAAGTGTAAGAACCGATTCTTTGCCCAACAAAAAAGGAAGTCCGAAGACTTCCCTCTCAGATCTAGATTCATTAACCTAAATATTTTTTTGCTACTGTTTGGATTGCATTACCATCCGCTTGACCTTTAAATTTGGCCACAGCAGTTTGCATGACTTTACCAAAATCCTTCATAGATGTAGCGCCAACTTCGTCAATGACTTGTTTGACACCCTCGTCTAATTCTGCTTCTGATAATTGTGCAGGCAAGTATTCTTCGATAATCGCAATTTCAGCAACTGCGTTATCTGCTAATTCTACATGGTCTGCTTGACGGAACTCTGCTTCCGACTCTTTTCGTTGCTTCAACTCGCGAGCCAAAAGTTCAATTTCTTCATCTTCAGACAATGCACTTCCCTTGTTAATTTCAGCATTTTGAACTGCTGCTTTTAACATACGGATAACAGATAACTTAAATTTATCTTTAGCTTTCATGGCTACCTTCATATCGGTATTTAGTTGGTCTAATAACGCCATGATCCGCCTCCTTTATCGCAAGGTAAACGATTAGAATTTACGTTTACGAGCCGCTTCAGATTTTTTCTTACGTTTTACTGAAGGTTTTTCGTAGAATTCACGTTTACGTGCTTCTTGTATTGTGCCAGATTTTGAAACTGAACGTTTGAAGCGACGAAGAGCGTCGTCAAGTGATTCGTTTTTACGAACTACAGTTTTTGACATGACATTTCCCTCCCCTCGTTACTACAAATCGTTCTTTCATACTTGAAAAAACGTTCTAGTGAATTATACGCCATTATATTTATAAAGTCAATTATCCTAAGGCAAATTTGTTGAGAATTGTATTATTTACAAGTGGATATGTCTTAAGTATTCCTAAGGGAAAATGTCCCAAGTCTTTACCAGAAAAATGCTAGCCAAATTTGCTGCGATTTTACCTACGAAAAAAGAGCTAGAAATGGTCTCTAGCTCCTTTTCCGAAAGATTTATCTTACTGGCATTCACTACAAAGCCCTTGTAATTCAATGGTATGGCTGACAATTTCACAACCTGGTAATTGATCAGCAAAGAATGTCATGTGGCAAGAATTGATTGGAATCGTCTTGCCACAATTTGTACAGATAAAATGATGGTGGTGTCCTAAATGTGGATCACAATGCTTTCTAAAGACCATCTCCCCGTTGACTTCAGAGGTTTCAAGGAAGTGGTGGTCTTCGAATAATTTTAGGTTCCGGTAAATGGTATCGAATGAGATACCTGGATATAAGTTTTCTAATCGTTGCTGCACTTCTTTGGCGCTCAGGAAATAGGCCCCTTCTTCATCAAAGACGTTTAACATGTCAGCACGTTTCTTGGTATATTTAAAACCAGCTTCGTGTAGGACTTGCATGGACTCATCTACAAAATTCATAGTTATCACTCCAGTTCCTACCTATTCTAACACGGATTGATTACGATTTGAAGCCATAATCATTGGGCTGTGTTGTATCAAATTGACGGATTTGCGACTCAATATGCGCACGGTTTTCTTCCAAGAATGGCGGTAATGATAATGATTCACCTAACGTTTCATATGGTTCATCACCCATAAAACCTGGTCCATCAGTTGAGATTTCAATCAAGATGTCACCGATACGTGCGTATAGGGCTTCAAAGAAGAAACGATCGACTAAACCTGAACTCGGTAGACCGATTTGTTGATACTTGTTGACCCAATGTTGGATGGCATCGTGGTCAGCGACACGAAATGATACGTGGTGAACTTCACCGTATCCTTGTAATCCAGGTGGTGTCACTAAGTCTTTACGTAAGATAACTTGACCACCGTTACCACCCTCGCCTACTTCATATAGGGCTTCTTGGCCATCGTCTGACAATTGTTTCATGCCATAGATTTGTTCGAGAATTTTTCCAAAGTCTTCATAGTAAGATACTGAAATTTCGATTGGTCCTAAACCGTAAATCGCTTTTTCTTCTGGGACCGGACCATTTTTCCAAGGTTTACCAGGTGCAACACCCTCGTTTTTTTCATCTGAGAAGATTTGTAGGCGTTGACCGTCAAAATCTTCAAAACGTAAAACTTTCTTTCCGTAAACTTCTTTAATTTCTTCAGTCTTCACATCAAATGATTTCAACCGTTCTTCGTAGTAAGCTAAGGCTGCATCATTTGGCACACGTAAACCGATACGAGAAATTGAGTTTGTACCATAGTAACCACTTGGCACGTCCGGAAAGTCAAAGAATGTTAAATCTGTACCCGCGTTTCCTACATCATCTGAGAAGAAGGTATGGTAAGTATGAATATCATCTTGGTTAACTGTTTTCTTAACCAAACGCATGCCCAAAACACCTGCATAAAATTGATAGTTTTTTTCCGCGCTTGAAGTAATAGCAGTTACGTGGTGAATACCTAATAAATCTGTTGACATAATTATTGCTCCCTTTTAATGAAATATCTTTTAAGCTTTTATATTTCGAATTCGTATTAATAATATATCATTTTTTTGTTTCGAATTCAAATTGTTTTGTCTTCGATTTTTCTTACACATTATATATGATAGAATAAACTTAATATATAGATTATTGGAGGCAAAAAGATGAGCCAAGACACACCACAAAAGCCAAAATATTTCCTGATTTCGGATGCAGTTGGGTCGCTAGTGAATGATATTTTCCAAAGCGTGTCCGTTCAATTTCCATCCGTTGAATTTGATATCACTAATTACCCTTTCATACAACACGATGACATGCTGCTACCTATTTTAAAACAGGCAAAAATTGAAAAAGCATCCATCGTTGCTTCTTTCATCAATAAAGACCTTAATAAAATTGCGGAAGATTATTGTGAAATGGCGGGGATTTTCTACTTGAATGTCCTTGACAAATTAATGGATCAGATTGTGAGTCAAACAAATGTGAAACCGTCCGGAAAACCGGGTATTCGCCACCAACTTGACGATGAATACTATAAACGAATTGAGGCCTTAGAGTTTGCGGTCAATAACGATGACGGTCAACAACCCAAACGCTTTATCGATGCGGATATCGTCTTATTAGGGATTTCTAGAACGTCTAAAACCCCATTAAGTATGTATCTTGCGAATATGGGTTATAAAGTGGCCAACCTGCCGCTGGTCCCAGAATCTAGAATCCCAGATATTATTTATGAAATTGAGCGGTCAAAAATTATTGGTTTGACCAATGACGTCAATGTTTTAAATAAATTCCGTCGCGAACGTATGCGGTCATATGGGATTGAAAATGCCAGTCTGTATACAGATGATGCCCGCATTGAAAAAGAATTGGCCTACGCCAACAAACTATACGAAGAGTTGAATTGTCCAGTCATCAACGTCGCTGACCGGTCAATCGAAGAAACAGCCACCTTAATCATCATGTTCTTCAACTCAAGAAACACCCCAGGGTGAGAGAGCCAACGTTCAGACAGGAACATTGGAAGTTTAAGGCAGTAGATGTGCAAAGTCAGTTACAAATTAAACTGAAATGCAGTCCTGTCTTGAGGCTCAAACCCGACTACCCAGGGTGAGAGCGAAACCACTCAGCTTAAAATAACACTATAAAATAAAAAAACAGCGCCATGATTGTCATGAGCGCTGTTTTTCAAGTATTTATTGTTTGATCATCATTTTCATTTCTTGGACTAATTTTTCAATAGATTCAATATTCAATTCATCCATACGTGTTGGCAAGCCTTCGATGATTTCCTTACAAACCATTGGGTTCGCGTAGTTAGCTGACCCAACTTGGACTGCTGTTGCGCCCGCAATAATCATTTCTAAAACATCGTCGATACTTTCAATCCCACCTACTCCAATAATTGGAATATCCACCACTTGGGCTACTTGACGAACCATTCGTAGGGCCACATATTTCACTGAAGAGCCTGATAAACCGCCTGTCACGCCACCTAAAATAGGTTGTCTTGTTTCCAAGTCAAATGTTTGACCAGTAATCGTATTAATCATGACGATAGCATCTGCACCTGCACCTTCTACCGCTTTGGCAATTGCTGTAATGTCCGTAACGTTTGGCGTTAATTTTACATATACAGGTAAGTCTGTTGCTGCTTTGACTTGTTTTGTTAAATCGGCGGCTACTTCTGGATCTGTCCCGAATTGTAGACCACCTAACTTAACATTCGGGCAAGATATATTTAACTCTATTGCTTTAACATTTTCAGGCTGTGATAAGGCTCTTGTAGCTTCTACATAGTCTTCTACGTTTTTACCTGCCACACTTTGGATAATAGGCACATCAAATTGGGCTAAATAGGGTAATTTTTCTGCTAGGACGCCTTCAACACCTGGGTTTTTTAAGCCAACTGAATTTAAAATACGTTCGCCAGAGTGGAAGTAGCGTGGATCTGGATTCCCTTTTCGCACTTCAACAGTTGTCGATTTGTCCACTAAAGCCCCTAAGATACTTAAGTCATATTTGTCCGCGAACCCTTCACCGTAGCCGAAACAGCCTGATGCCGGCATAATAGGGTTCTTCAATTCTAAACCTGGTAATTTCACACTTAAACGTGACATAATAGCCTCCTTCAATAAGTTTTACTTGGATTATTTTTGCTCGTAAACAACTTCCCCATGGAATACGGTCAATGTGCACATACCGTACACTTCTTCACCGTTGAATGGTGTCACTTGTGATTTTGACAAGTAGTCAGCAGGATCAATTGTATATGCTTGATCTAGATCAAAAACTGCAATATTGGCTGGGCTGTCAACTGCAACCGTTGCAGGTGTTAAGCCGAAAACTTCAGTCGGCGCAGTTGCCATTTTTTCTAATAAAAATGCTAGCGACATTATGCCAGTTTTTACAAAATTTGTGTACATCACTGCGAAGGCCGTTTCAATACCCACAATCCCAAATGGTGAATGCATAAAACCGTTCGCCTTTTCAGCTAAGGTATGGGGTGCGTGGTCAGTTGCGACCATATCTAAAGTCCCGTCTAAAAGCCCTTCTAATAAAGCTGCTTGGTCTACTTCTCCGCGTAAAGGTGGGTTCATCTTGTAAGTTGCATCATCTGAAGGAATATCAAGTTCATTTAAGATTAAGTGGTGAGGTGCCACTTCAGCTGTCACATGCACACCGCGTGCTTTACCATCTCGAATGGCAGCAACAGAGGCTTTTGTTGACACATGACAAACGTGGTAATGAACGCCTGTTTCTTCCGCTAAATGAATATCCCGGGCGATTTGGCTTGACTCGGTTGCATTCAAGATACCAGGTAACCCTAATTCCTTGTTTTTAATACCTTCATGCATCACGCCACCGAACAACAGACTTTCGTCTTCCGTATGGGCAACGATTGGTTTACCTACGCGTGCTGCTTCTTTCATAGCCAGATACATAGTGCCTGCAGTTTGAACCCCAAACCCGTCATTGGTAAAAGCAAAGGCTTCTGGCATATGTTCCATGTCGACTAAGTTGTCTGATTTTAGGTTACCTGTAATTGGCGCATATTGTAAGACTTCAATGACTGCATCTTGATCAATCAATTCTTGAATCGCTGTTAATTTTTCCGGTGTATCAGGTGCAGGATTCAAATTAGGCATGGCTGCCACTCGGGTAAAACCACCACGTGCTGCTGCTTGACTACCAGTTAAAATCGTTTCTTTATCTTCAAAACCGGGTTGGCGGAAGTGAACATGCACATCTGTCAATCCTGTAGTGACTAATTTCCCAGCCACATCAATAACTTGGTCATTATCCGCAATGTCGAAATCTAATTGCTCGCTAACTGCGACAATCTTTTTGCCGTCAATTTTTAAATGAACATCTACTAGTTGATTATCTTTTGTAACCTGTTTACCATTTGTGATTATTAAGCTCATCATATCTTCCTTTCAATACCCATTCCAAAATTGCAATACGTGCATAAACCCCGTTGGACATTTGTGACACAATCCGACTCTTCTCGCACTCGATCAATTCATCCGCAATCTCAACGTCCCGGTTAACTGGTGCTGGGTGCATGATAATGGCGTGGTCTTTCATGGTTTGGAATCGTTCTCGCGTTAAACCGAATTGTTCATGGTAGTCTGCCTTTTCAAAAGGCTTGTCCCCGTTTGGATGGCGTTCCAATTGAACTCTCAGCATCATCACGACATCGGCCGTTTTCACAGCGTCGTCAACTGACATCCACTCACCATATTTTTCATAGCGCTTATCAAAGTATTGGTTTGGCCCAGCAAAAATGACATTCGCCCCTAATTGATTTAGCATCATCATATTGGAAACGGCTACCCTTGAATACATGATATCACCAATAATGGCGATATCTAAGTCTCTAAAGTCACCGAATTCTTCGTAAATGGTCATGATATCAAGTAAAGATTGGGAGGGATGTTGACCTGCTCCTGAACCCGCGTTTACCACCTGCACATCAAGGTTAACCAGTTGGTCAGGATAGTTAGCGTCAGGATGGCGGATAACCACAACGTCGGCACCGATTGCTTGCATGGTCAAGACTGAGTCGTATAGAGACTCCCCTTTATTAACGGATGACGTTGTCAGGTCAAAGTTCATCCGATGCATGCCAATTTTGTGTTCAGCCATCTCAAAACTCATTTTGGTTCGCGTTGAATTTTCAAAGAACATGTTCACGATCGTTCGGTCGCTCTTAAAACTGTCTCGTCCATGTTTAAAGTCAGACGCTCTCCTCACTAACCTCATAAATTCTTCATTGGTAAATTGTTCTACGGATAAGAAATGTCGCATTCATATACCTACTTTCATCGAAAAAAGTGCTTGTAGATCCATGTCTACAAGCACTTCGCTAGGTGAATACACTGGTTCTACATAAACCAGTTCACATAGAAAAATCACTTGTAGCCTCTCGGACCCACTTAAAGTAATACACTACGTCTATTTAATTAAAACCTCGTCTTTATCATCTACTTCATTTAAAGCCACAACTACATCTTCTTCACGAGCAGTTGGGATATTTTTTCCGACAAAATCTGCACGGATTGGGAATTCTCTATGTCCACGATCAACTAAAACTGCTAAGGCAATCTCAGCTGGACGACCTAGGTCAACACAAGCATCTAAAGCAGCGCGTGTTGTCCGGCCAGTATATAAAACATCATCTACCAAGATGACCTTTTTACCCGTTAAATCTGTCCCTTTTTTTGCCACTTGAATAGCTTCTTCTGCGTCATCACGGTAACCATCGATATTGATTTTTTCGACAGGAACAACTCCTTCAATTTCTTCAATTTTAGCAGCTAGACGTTCAGCTAAAGGAACACCTCTCGTTTCAATCCCAACAAGCACCAAATTATCAATACCCTTGTATCGTTCGATAATTTCATGAGACAAACGTGTTAAAGCGCGGCCAATTTCTTTTTCATTCATAATCACTTTTACCATGGTATGACCTCCATTATTTGCTTAAGTAAGAAAAAAAGACTACTTCCCTACTTGCGTGCGCAAAAAGAAGTAGTCTTTCCCCATTCGGTTAAAACTAGACGTGTCATGCCTTCTTCGTCTCTCTGGACGCAAGTTAAAGGTTTTCATTTATTTCTCATTATTATAACGCACCTAACAAAAAAATCAAGAGTTATTCAATGGGTGCGAGAAGCGGCACAGTTTTCATTAGCTAAAGTACCACAAAAGGTGTAGCGTTTCAGCTACACCTTTTGTCAATTTTAAATCGCATTTTCTTCAAACAACATAGCAAATTGTCCTAATGAAATGACATTTGTATCTGTAAAGTAATCCATGAAATTTTGACGCTTGTTTGAGAAGACAACCATCAAACCTAAAAACGGAATTGTCGTTAAAATCACTTTCCCTAAACCTTCACGAAGTAAACATGTCATAAAGGATAATTTATATTGCTTGTTGGTTACAACTTGAAGGCCTAGTAACCCTTTACCAATCGTTTGGCCATTGGTAAAGAATGTGGACAAGGTAAAGTAGGCAATTAAGACGAATTGATCGACTAGGAAAGTTACTGCAGCAGGTAAGGTGCTATAAGCGCCTTGTGTTACTGCATTTAAGACACCCGTGACTAGTAAACGTAAGGCGTATACCATCAGTAAATCAATTAAGAAGGCAACTAAACGAATCCAGAAACCGCCATATAGATTACGAGCATATCCTGAAGCAATATCTGCTTCTAGGTTACGGCGATAATTTGAAAAGATTTCTTGTGGTGAAGCTTGCAAAGATTTAATTTTGCGTTCACGACATTTTTCTTTAAAATCTGTTTCTACTGACCCTTCATAAAGACGTTCATTTAGCTTCGGCAATTCAACACTATCTTGATTATCCTTAGCGTTTTTACGGCGTTTAAACATCTTATTCACCTCCGTACATGTAATAGAATTGAGGTGTTGAGGTATCTTCTAAAACCTCTAAAATTTGCGTCATTTCATCCGCTGTATTGGTTTCTGATTGACTAGTAAATAAGTTTTTCTCAGCTAATAATGACATAAAATCAGTCAACCATGAAGTAGCAGATGTAGGTGAGTAGTCTACAACGGTAGCTGTTTCCAAGTTGTTATCAGCTCTTAAAGCTGCTAAAGCATCTTCTTCGTAACCAATTTGGTCAGCTAAACCATTTTCAACGGCTTGTCTTCCTGAATAAATGCGGCCATCAGCTAATTTTTTCACGTCATCAGTTGACAACCCGCGGCCATTCGCTACAATCTCAACAAAACGGTTGTATTTCTCTTGAATGAAAGAATTTAAGACGTCTTTTTCTTCATCAGAAGCACCTCTAAATGATGAACCCATATCTTTCAATGCCCCTGATTTGTAGGTATCCATAGCTAAACCATGCTCTTCCATAAAGCCTGAGAAGTTCGGCACTTGCATGATGACACCAATTGAACCAGTAGTGGTTTCACTATCTGTATAAATTTGATCACCGACCATTGAAATCATATAACCACCAGAAGCAGCCATTTGCCCCATTGAAACATAAATTGGGATTTCACGACTTTCTTTTAAGTCAAGTAAGGCATTATATAATTCTGTACTCTCATATACCCCACCACCTGGTGAATTGACGGTTAATAATAATGCTTGAACGTCATCATTTTCTTTAATTTCTTCAATAGAATCTAGGATACCTTGGTAATCCATCCCTTCAGAAAAAGAACCTGACCCAGAGTTGTCTGCAATCGTTCCATTGACTTCTAACACCGCCACCTGACGGTTTGTGTCCCCTACTTCAATAATATTTTGCGCGCTTGAAAACACATTTGATCCCTCAGAAAGCAGATTATTGACATTGGTTTGGCTGGTCAATTGGCTACCAAATGCACCCAGTGCGAGGATAATAACAGCAACAATTGCTAATATCCATGATTTTTTACTCATTAACTTAATCCTCCTCCAAATAAAAAAGTAAATATATATCTAAGTATATTCTACCATACGACATATATTTACTCTTCAAAATTGTTAGATATGACACTTCAAGTTTACGATGATCATTAAAAAAATGGCCCTGAGGCCATTTTTTTATACTTAATCAAAATCAATTGTAGTGACTGATAATGATAATTCTTCTAATTGTTGTTCTGATACTTGGCTTGGTGCTTCTGTTAGTGGGTCAAATGCACGACCATTTTTAGGGAAGGCAATCACTTCACGGATGTTTTCTTCACCAGCTAATAACATTACTAAACGGTCTAGACCTAAAGCTAATCCGCCGTGTGGTGGGAAACCGTAGTCTAAAGCATTTAATAGGAAACCAAATTGAGAAGTTGCAGATTCTTCTGTAAAGCCTAAAGCTTTGAACATTTGCATTTGCATTTCTTTTTGGTAGATACGTAATGATCCACCACCGATTTCATAACCATTTAAAACGATATCGTAAGCTTGTGCGTATACATCTTCTGGGTTTTCAGCTAATTTATCCACGTCTTCCTCGTTAGGCATAGTGAATGGGTGGTGCATTGCGTTGAAGCGTTTTGTATCTTCATCATACTCAAGCAATGGCCAGTTTGTTACCCATAGGAAGTTGAATTGGTTTTTGTCCATTAAGTCTAATTCGCGACCGAATTTCAAACGGATTTCAGATAATGATTGGTTTACAACTGATTCTTTATCTGCAACGAACACTAAGACGTCACCAGTTTCAGCCTGTAAACGGTCCATTAATGGTGCAGGATTGTCTTTAAAGAATTTACCAATTGGACCAGATAAACCTTCGTCAGTGACTTTGATCCAAGCCACACCTTTAGCCCCGTATGTAGATGCAAATGGTGTTAAGTTGTCCAAGTCTTTACGCGAGTAGTTGTCACCGGCACCTTTGATATTGATAGCTTTAACGATGCCACCTTTTTCAATTGCTTGGTTGAATACTTTGAATTCGTATTGGTCAACGATATCAGAAATTTCCACTAATTCTAAACCAAAACGAGTATCTGGCTTGTCGTTACCGTACCGGGCCATTGCATCGTCATAAGTAATGATTGGGAAGTTTTCAGTGATATCAATGTTTTTAGTACGTTTCACAACTGTTTTCAACATACCTTCTACTAAATCACGAATTTCTTCTTGTGTTAAGAAAGTTGTTTCTAAGTCGATTTGCGTAAATTCTGGTTGACGGTCTCCACGTAAATCTTCATCACGGAAACAACGAACAACTTGGTAGTAACGGTCCATACCTGCAGACATCAACAATTGTTTGAATAATTGTGGTGATTGCGGTAAAGCATAGAATTCACCTGGATGTACACGAGATGGTACTAAGTAATCACGCGCACCCTCTGGCGTAGATTTTGTTAAGTAAGGTGTTTCTACTTCGATAAATTCTTGATCATCTAAGTACCGGTGGATTGTTGATACTACTTGATGACGCAATTTCATATTGTTCGCCATTTTTGGACGACGTAAGTCAACGTAACGGTATTTCATACGAATTTCGTCGTTTACATCAATATCATCTTCAACTGGGAATGGTGGTGTTTTTGAAATGTTTAAGATTGTTAAATCAGAAACCATCACTTCAATGTCACCCGTTTTAATTTTCGGGTTCGCCAATCCTTCACCACGTAACACAACTTCACCAGTTACCTCAATCACGTATTCAGAACGTAAACGTTCAGCTTCAGCAAATTGGTTGCCTAAGTTTTCCACGTTGAATACAGCTTGAACGATACCTTCGCGGTCGCGTAAATCAACAAAGATTACCCCACCTAGGTCACGACGTTTTTGTACCCATCCTTTTAATGTTACAGTTTGTCCAACGAATTCGTTAGACACATTTCCACAATACACACTACGTTGCATTATATGCAGCTCCTTTTATTTTAAATCTCTTTTGTTTCGTATCTCTATTTTAAAAATAACTATTATTGGTTTAATTCTTGGTAAATGCTTGCAAAATCATCCGCAAATTTTTCTAGCGGGTAGGCAGCTTCATTACCAGAGGTCATATGTTTAACCGTGATTTGGTTATTTTCCAATTCAGATTCCCCAATAGTAACAACCAAGTCTGCGCCTAATTTATTGGCGTCTCTAAATTGTTTTTTAGGTTTGGCACCAAAGAAGTTTCGGTCAGCTGAAAAACCAGCGTGACGCACGTGTTGTAAAATTTTCATCGCTGCTTCATCCGTACCGTCTCCGATATTCACCACATAAACGTCAAGCTCATGCATGTCTGGTACTTGAACTTCTTGCGCCTTCATCAACAAGATCAAACGCTCGATTCCTAAACCAAAACCAAATCCTGGAGCAGATTCTTTACCATCTGAAATCTCTTGAACTAGGCCGTCATAATTACCCCCACCACAAATTGTTGTTTGGGCCCCAAAGACTTTGTCTTCAGACATGATTTCAAAAATTGTATCTTGGTAATAGTCTAAACCACGTACCATATTTGGATCGATTTCAAAATCAATACCTAAGGCTGTCAATAAAGATTGCACATCATTAAAGCGTTTAGTTGATTCTTCAGAAAGGTAATCCAAGATTGACGGCGCATTGGCCACGATTTCGATATCTTTTTTATCTTTTGAATCCAATACACGTAACGGATTTTTATGTAGACGTGTTTTCGAATCTTCAGATAATTCATCCGTAAATGGTGTTAGATAGTCTATTAGAGCTTGGCGGTAAGCAAGACGCGAACTGGTGTCCCCTAATGAATTGATCACTAGCTTGATATGTTGGATATTTAGCGATTTAAATAGATCCATTGCTAAAGCAATCGTTTCTACATCTTTGGCAGCATTTGCTTCACCAAATACTTCAACACCGATTTGATGGAATTGGCGTAAGCGACCACTTTGTGGTCTTTCATAACGGAACATTGGTCCCATATAATAGACTTTATAAGGTTTCACCTGTTCAGGTGCGTATAATTTATTTTCCACATATGCCCGGACAATTGGTGCTGTCCCCTCAGGTTTCAAAGCAATATGACGGTCACCCTTGTCATAAAAATCATACATTTCTTTAGACACTACATCTGTTGTTTCTCCTACACTACGGGAAAATAATTCATAACTTTCAAACATGGGTGTACGAATCTCAAAATAACGATATTGGTCTAGAACTCTTCTGGCAGTTTCTTCTATATAATGCCATAGATTCATATCTTCAGGTAAGATATCTGCAGTCCCTTTTGGTCGTTGAATCACAATAACCCTCCTTTAAAAATAAAAATAAAAAAACGTCCTTACATTCCAACAATAGGAATATAAGGACGAGTTAACTTCGTGGTACCACCTTAATTTCAACAGCTATGGCTGTTGCTCGACGCGTAACGTGCGTGACGGAATAGCTTTGCACTATTCTCCTCCAGAGTGTTTGCAAATAAATGACATTGAGCATTCTCACCCATTAGCTCTCTCTAGAAATGTCGACAATTATTCTTGCTCTTTCATTGGATCATTCATCCCTTATCTTATATCAAAACAAAAAAAGTGTCAAGATAGTATATTTTCTAGTTGTTCATTTATCACAAGAAAGGTAAACTGAATTATAATAATGCCAAATTTTAGTTAAAATATAAACTTTTTCTACCGGAATTTCCGGTGGACTACTGAGGTGTAAGCGAATTGACAGAACATTTTGAGAACCACTTCCAACAAAATAAAGTAGTCTATCTACTTTACCTTATTTTTGTAACAGGAATCGTTGGTTTCTCCTCATTACAATTGTATCAATACAACAAAGCATCCTATAAAGAACTGTCTACCAATGTTGTCAACCTTCGTGAAGGACCTGGGATAACTTATGATATTAAAGACCAACTTGACGGCAATAATCCTTATCGAATACTCAGACAAGAAAATAATTGGTACTATGTCCTACTCGATAACAATGAAGTAGGTTGGATACCAACTTGGTTAGCTGATAACCAAGATATCGATTCCTCTGATTTCATTGCCACAACCTTAATAGATGATATTCAAATCTACGAAGAAAACTCAGAGGACGCGACGGTCTTAACATCTGCCGAAAAGAATTCAAAATACCAAATCTTACACCAAGCGGATGGTTGGGCCCAAATTCAACTTTCTGGTGAAATTGGTTGGGTGAAACAAACAGAAATCGATGTGACACCAGGAACAATTGCCTACGAGGAAGATACTGAAATTACAGAAGAAGAACAATCAACTTACGATGAATTTCTATCTGATTACGACTTCACTGTCAAAGCAACTGCTGATGGCGTAAATATTCGTAGCGAAGCCAATAAAGATTCGGAAATCTTAGTTAAAGGTGCCTTGAACGAACAGTTTGCCTACCTTGGTCAAGAAAATGAATACTACCATGTACGTTCAGTCGATGGTACAGAGGGTTATATCGTTAACTGGTTATCAGAAACTGATTCAACTGCCATGGTAGATAAGGCACAAGCAGCGGAAGCAACCAGTACATTAGCTGGCCGGACCATTGTATTAGACCCAGGTCACGGTGGTATCGACCCAGGTGCTGTAACAGACGGTCTATATGAAAAAGAAGTCACCTTACAAACTGCTCTAACCGTTAAGGAAAAACTTGAAGCAGCCGGCGTAAATATGATTTTAACCCGAGATGATGATTCAGATGTTGCTTTAGCTGATATTCCATATACAGCCAACCAAGCAAATGCTGACCTATTGATTTCCTTCCACTATGATGCAATTGAATCAACAGGTGCATCCGGCACAACAGCTTACTACTACGGCGATGATTCCATCCCAGTAGCCCAAGAGATTCAAGCTCAATTAATGGAACAATTACCATTAGAATCTAACGGTGTTAAATTCGGTGACTTCCAAGTCATCCGGGACTTAGCTGGCGAAGGTGTCCTACTAGAACTTGGATACATGTCAACACCGAGTGACGTGGCCGTATTCAGTCAAGAAGAATACTGGAACCAAGTTGCCGACGCCATTTACAACGCTTTAGTGATTTACTACCAATAATTGATTTTTAGGCATTGATGCCAAAATAAGAAAAATACCGATTGCCGGAAATTCTCTAGCAATCGGTATTTTTTCTGTTTAATCTAATTAATCTAATTGAGCTTCATTCTAAGCTTCATCCGAGTCTAATATGATGGTCACTGGACCGTCATTGACTAGTGATACCTGCATATCGGCACCAAATTCACCTTCAGCAACCTTTAACCCATACTCATTGCGTAATGTTTTATTCAATAGTTGATACATTTTATCGCCATGGTCTGGTTTGGCGGCATCGATAAATGATGGGCGGTTACCTTTTTTAGTTCTGGCATAAAGAGTAAATTGCGAAATAGATAATATCTCACCTGACACCTGGTCGATGTTTAGGTTCAATTTATCATCCTCGTCAGCGAAAATCCGCATATTAGCGATCTTCCTAGCCATATATGCCACCGTTTCCACCGTGTCATCATCATGAACGCCTACTAAAAGCACAAACCCTTTATTAATTTCACCAACAACTTTTTCATCGATGGCAACGTTAGCTTGGCTAACTCTTTGCACGATAATTCGCATCCAAACCCTCCATTAAATTGCTCATTACTATCAATTTTTACTTTATTCTTTAGCACGGGCAACCGAATAAACATCCGGTATATTTTTCACCCGGTCGATAACCTTATCCAGTTGGTTGACATTTTGGATGACAAAACGTAGTCTCACTTTAACAGAGTTATCGTCATGGTTCACGTTCCCGTTAATATTAGTGACTGATCCGGCAATCGGTGTAATGATCTGTAGCACTTCATTTAAGAAGCCAGACCGGTCTTCACCTTCAACCACAATTTCCACTTCATATTGGTTGTCCACATTCTTGCTGGCATCTTCCCACTCAACTGGAATCAAGCGGTCTTGTTCATCCTCAGGGACCTGCACATTCTTACAGTCTCTGCGGTGGACGGAAACTCCTCTCCCTTTAGTGATATACCCCACAATATCGTCTCCTGGTACAGGATTACAACAATGGGCTAGACGGACTAGGAGTGAATCCAAACCTTCAACAATGACACCAGAACTAGATTTAGAAGCTTTACGGCGCACATGACTAGATTGCTTTTGAGTCTTGCTGAGTTTCTTCTGTTCGCCTGATTCTTTCAGGGTCTCTTCAACAGATTCCCTGTTCTTCTCAGCTGCACGTAACCGGCGTTCCCGCTCAGTTAAACGGTTAGCGACTGCAGTTGATGATAATTCGCCAAAGCCAATCGCCGCAAACAAGTCTTCTTCAGTCGAGAAGTTGAACCGGTCTAATGTTTTACTGATATCCTCTTTTTTGTAGACATCTTTTAATTTGAAACCTAGATTATCAAGGGTTTCTTCAAGGGCATGTCGACCTTGTTCTACCGCTTGGTCACGGTCCTTCAATTTAAAGAATCGTTTGATACGGTTGCGGGCCCGCGAAGTTTTCACCAAGTTTACCCAGTCACGCGATGGACCTGCCGAATTCGGTGACGTTAGAATTTCCACGATGTCACCATTTTTCAATTGGTAATTCAAAGGTTCAATCTTGCCGTTAACCTTAACTCCAATCGTCTTATTCCCGACTTCTGAGTGAATTGAGTAAGCGAAGTCTAATGGGTAGGAACCCGCTGGTAATTCAGTCACGTCGCCAGTTGGGGTGAATACATAGACATTATCTTGGAAAATGTCCTCTTTCACGCTTTCCATGAAATCGGTGGCATCTTTAGATTCGTCCTGCAACTCTGCAATTTGGTTAAACCAATCTAGCTGGGCGTCTAAAGGTGAAGCCTCCACCTTTTCATGGTTACCCATTTTGTAAGCCCAATGCGCGGCAACCCCGTACTCAGCAACCTCGTGCATTTCGTAGGTTCTAATTTGCACTTCTACTGGACTTGGCTGGTTACCGACAACCGTCGTATGGATTGACTGGTACATGTTGGCTTTTGGCATGGCAATGTAGTCTTTAAATCGGCCTGGCAATGGCTTCCAATTAGTATGGACAATCCCAAGTACTGCATAACAGTCACGAACAGATTCCACTAACACCCGGATAGCTTGCAGATCAAAAATCTGGTCGAATTCTTTGCCTTGGTCTTTCATCTTCCGGTAAATAGAATAAATGTGTTTAGGTCGACCGTAAATTTCAAACTTACCAGTAATAGCTCCCTCTACTTGTGATTCCAATTCGTCAATTGTCGTTTGAATAAATTCTGCCCGCTCGTCGCGTTTTGAATCTACTAATTGAACGATTGAGTAATACGATTCTGGATCCATATAGCGAAGTGCTGTATCTTCTAGTTCCCATTTAATCTGGTTCATACCTAAACGGTCAGCTAGGGGAGCGTAAATTTCTAACGTTTCTGTAGAGATAATCACTTGCTTCTCTGGCTTATGCCATTTTAGCGTCCGCATATTATGCAAACGGTCGGCTAATTTCACCATGATGACCCGTAAATCGTTGGCCATAGCTAACAACATTTTACGGTGGTTCTCAGCTAATTGCTCTTCATGTGATTTATATTTAAATTTCCCTAATTTGGTGACGCCATCTACTAGGGTGGCAATTGTCGGTGAGAAGAAGTAGGCGATATCGTCTAATGAGATACCGGTATCTTCCACAACATCATGCAAGAACCCAGTAATGACTGTATCCGGGTCCATTTTCAATTCGGCTAAAATACCTGCTACTTGAACTGGGTGGACAAAGTAAGGCTCGCCTGATTTTCTGATTTGCTCAATATGTGCGCGTTCAGCAAAGTCTGCTGCCTTTTGGACATAGTCCACCCTCGCTTCAGACATGTAGCTAGCACATAAGGCTAAAACTTCTGCTTTTGTATAATTCTTTTTATTTGGCATGTTACCACCTACTTTCCTTGATATAACTTATATGGTTGGCATCAATATTTAGATTGTATATTTCTCCTATCTTACCATATAAATGGACTAGAAACCCTATCAAACCTTTGTTAGTCACCTAATAGTTCTGTTGCAAATGACAGACTTGATAATAAATATAAGGGTGCTGTTTCTGTCCGTAAAATCCGTGGCCCTAACCCGCACAAATGCACATGGTCGAATCCGTCAGTGAATTCGACGATTTCATCTGGATGAATGCCCCCTTCAGGTCCGGTAATGAAGGCAATACGGTCCTTAGCTTTTAGCGATGCATAAGTCTTTGCCAAAAGGGCCGCTTCACCCGACTTGGCAACCTCTTCATAAGCCACGCAAACTTGGTCAAATTCGCCCAGTCTATTTTTTAACATGCTAACACTATGCAATTCTTCGACGGTTGGGACAAAAGTTCTATGAGATTGCTCAGCAGCTTCCTTGGCAATCTTTTTCAAACGGTCAATTTTTTTGCCCGCTTTCTTTTGGTCCCATTTAGTGACGGAATACCGCATGGCAACTGGCACAATATGACGGACCCCTAATTCGGTCGCCTTTTGTACGATTAAATCAAGCTTGTCTCCCTTAGGTAGGCCGACAAAGAGTGTGGTTTCGACCGGGATTTCTTTATTTTCTTCCCGCAATTCAACTAGGCGAAGGACTGCACTTTTCCCTTCATCAGAAACAAGTTCACCGATAAATACTTGTTCAGTTTGGGTGACTAGAATTACCTGGTCCCCAATCTGCATCCGCATAACGTTAATCATATGATGGTAGGCGTCTTTATCCATCTCAATTTGGTCATTTAATTGGGCGGTTTCCTCTTCGATAAAGTATCTTTGCATCTTAATCTTTTCCTTTATGGGCTAAAATACCGTACCATTCACCCATGTTCATAACGATTTCAACGGTAAAATCATTGGCGGCAAGTAAGGCCAACATGTCGTCTTTCTTGTCATGGAAAATACCTGATAGCACCAATTGCCCATCTGCTTTTAAGTTAGTGTAAGCTTGCGGGATCAGGGGTTCCAGGATTTCAAATAGGATATTGGCTGTGATAATATCCACTTGAGTATCGATGTCGTTTAGGATGTTGTTTTGGGCAACGGAAATAGCGTCTTCTACGTCATTTAAAGCAAAATTATTGCGGGTAATATCTAAAATTGACCCATCATAATCATAAGCAGCGACGTCATTAGCGCCTAATTTCTTCGCAGCGATGGCTAAGACACCAGACCCAGTCCCCACATCAATGACATCTTCCCCGCCAGCCATAGCGATTTCCAGTAAACGTAATGCCAGCTTAGTGGTTTCATGTGAACCGGTCCCAAAGGCCATACCTGGATCTAGGAATAAAGTGGTTTTCTTCGGATCAGCTACTTGATCGTCTTTCTCCCAAATTGGCACAATATCCATAAAGCGCGATACATGGATTGGTTCATAGTAAGCCTGCCAAGCTGTTTCCCAGTCCTTATCTTCTAGGGGACTATAGCGGATGTCATGGATGACAATTTGTTGATCTGCCGCTAATTCCTTATTGTAGTTTGCTTGGTAGGTTTTGATTTCAGAGATGATGTCTTCGATATTTTTATCATCTGAAAAGTAACCTAAAACTACCGGGTGAACTTCATATGACCCTGGTGCCGGCTGGTCATTCTTCACTGAACCAAAGCCGTCATCTGACCAGTCAATATAGTCTTGCTCGTCTTTGATGGACACCCCAGCAGAGTCTAAGCCCCACAAAATTTCGGTTAATAGGTTTTCACTTTTATTGTCTGTTTCAATTATTAACTCATACCAAGTCATTCGTATCATCTCCTAAATATAATAAGCTATCGTCATAGCGCTTAATGGCTCTCCTTGTTGTGATCATTTGGTCCATTTCTTCTGCTTGCCATTTCAAATCAACCGCCATTCTTTCCCCTTTAATTAATTCTTTAATTTGCAAGCGGGCTTCATATAAAAGATGGCTAATTTCTTGTGCTAGAATATCTAAGTGCCCTTTTTGAAAGTGTTCAGTGTCTTTTGGTTGAATGATAAAAATCCCACTCTCTGTTTCATTAA
Organism: Carnobacterium sp. 1290_CSPC; assembly: GCF_001053265.1. Lineage (NCBI taxonomy): Bacteria > Bacillati > Bacillota > Bacilli > Lactobacillales > Carnobacteriaceae > Carnobacterium > Carnobacterium sp. 1290_CSPC. The sequence continues at coordinate 14,441 of NZ_JVVG01000058.1, read as the reverse complement.
CACGGTGGTCAGCTGTAAAAATAAACTTCAATTCTAAGTAATCGATGTCTTCTAAAGGCTGGTTATTTTTGTCTAAAAAAGTGATTTCTTCATTGGCGACCACTGGCAGATATGTTTGCAATACCACCTGTTTGGATACTGATACATAGGATAAACGCCAAGGAATATCAATATGGCTATTCTCTAACGTTTCTTCAAGAAAAGTGTATACGGTTTGCATCTGTTGATTCCCCACTTTCGTCTTTTTTAATTATTATAATATACCCACACGAAAATAACTACCGCGCCAATGTTCTGATGGTTTAAATTAGACTAATGCTTGCTGTTGAATTTGATAGAATCTTAAACTATTATTATATTACATTTATTACAAATAATGAAAGCTATGCTATAATAGAACTTAGAAATATAAATGATGAGGTGTTATTTAAATGGCTGATCGTAACTTGACGACAAAAGATATTTTACAGAAAGAATTTAAACCTGCCCTTCGTGGATTCAACACAGAGGAAGTAGACGAATTCTTAGATTTAATTATTCGTGACTATGAGTCATATGAAAAAGAAATTGCCTCACTTAAGAATGAGTTAGAACGTGCAAAACACTCAACTGGTACAAGTGAAAGTGGACGCCAAGCCACTAACCAACGCTCAAAATCTACAACAGTACCTCAATCAAAAGGTACAACCAACTACGATATTCTACGTCGCTTGTCTAAGTTAGAAAAAGCTGTATTCGGTGGCCAAAACGCCAAAGCCGAAAATACAGTAGATGCTAGCGAAGAGAACGAAGACGATACGAAAGATCATACTATTATTTTTGAAAATAACTAGTCATTTGATCACTTTCGTGTTATCATTAGAAGTTGTAAATTTCAGGTAATCGCGGGTATATATTTATACTTGAGGAAAGTCCATGCTCGCACAAGCTGCAACGCTTGTAGTGTTCGTGTTTAGCGAAAAAATAAGCTAAAGCATTAATTTGACGGCAACTGAACCCACTAAGGTCTTTGGACTATGTGCTAGTAAGTTTGAAAGTGCCACAGAGACGAGTCAACTATGAAAGTAGTTGAATGGAACGCGGTAAACCCCTCGAGCGAGCAACCCAAACATTGGTAGGGGCGCTCTTTGACTGGAAACAAACGGAATAAGAGACTAATTATTTAGTAGACAGATGATTACCGAACCGGTATTAAACCTGTAATATCGGGGAACAGAACATGGCTTATCGAAATTTACAAACAGGCAAAAGGTTGGATTCTTTTCCAACCTTTTTTTATTGAGATGAAATCATGGTAAAATAGTCTTAAATATAAGACGAAGCCTTACCACCCAAAAGGAGTACAATATGACAAAATATCCACTTATCGCAACAGCTGCCGCAGGGATTGAAGCCCTAGTCGGTAAAGAATTACGTGACATGGGTTACGAGGTCCAAGTAGAAAATGGCCGTGCCCGCTTTGAAGGAAGTCTTGATGACGTAGCCCACACAAATATTAACTTACGGACTGCGGACCGTATCAAAATCGTCATGGGCGATTTCAAAGCCATCACCTTCGACCAATTGTTTGAATCGACTAAGGCCATCCCTTGGGAAGACATTCTACCAATGGACGCAGAATTCCCAGTATCAGGTAAATCAGTCAATTCAAAATTGCATTCTGTTCCTAACGTGCAAAAAATCGTGAAAAAAGCGATTGTTAACCGTCTGAGCGACCACTACCACCGCCGTGGTATGCTACCTGAAACAGGCGCTAAATACCCTATCGAAGTAAGCATCCACAAGGACGAAGCCTTGATAACTATTGATACGTCTGGCTCTTCCCTATTTAAGCGTGGTTACCGTACTGAAAAAGGTGGCGCACCACTTAAAGAAAACATGGCTGCAGCTCTTGTTAAATTAACTAACTGGTTCCCTGACAAGCCATTTTACGATCCAACATGCGGTTCAGGTACCCTAACCATTGAAGCAGCATTAATCGGGAAAAATATTGCCCCAGGGATTAACCGCGCCTTCATTTCTGAGGAATGGGATATCTTCAATAACCGCGAATATTCAAAAGCCCGCGAAGCGGCTAAAGCGGCTATCCGTCATGACATTCAATTAGATATCATGGGATCAGATATTGATCACCGGATGATTGAAATCGCAAAAGCCAATGCAGAAGCAGCTGGTGTCGGGGATCAAATTGAATTCAAACAAATGCAATTATCTGACTTCACAACAACAAAAGAATACGGCGTGATCGTAGCCAACCCACCATATGGTGAGCGTTTGAATGACGAAGATTACGTGCATAAGTTATACAAACAAATGGGAGATCTTTACCGTCCAATGAAAACTTGGAGTAAATACATCCTGACGTCTGACTTAGCCTTTGAAGAATACTACGGTGAGAAAGCTACTAAGAAACGTAAATTATATAATGGGGCTATCCGTACTGACCTATTCCAATACTGGGGCGCGCGCAAACCACGTCCTAAAAAAGTAGAGGCAGAATAAGTTATTTACGATCATAATAAATAAACCAGGTAAACGGCTTTATTCGCCTGCTACCTGGTTTTTTTGTGTCTGTTATTCGAATTTAAAATCAGTTTATGCGATTGACGGTCTGCATTTATCCCTTAATTAGTCCTGCTGGTTGCTTATTCTCTTGGCCTGGTGCATGGCTTGACGGGCTAAGTTATCTGCCCCCCTATTGGCTTGGTCCGGCACCCATTTTAAATTAAACATGGGAAAATGGTCTAGTTGATTTAAAATGGCCTTTAACAAACTTTTATAGGGGTCGCGTTTATGGAATCTCTTATTAACGGCATCAAAGACGATTTTGGAGTCTGTTTGACACAAGATCCACTCATTCTTCAGTCCTTCAGCCTGCAATTTTTCTAACAATAATAGCAGGGCATGGAATTCGGCCTCATGGTTGTCCATTTCCCCACTTAAAGGGTATTTCTCTTGTCGCTGTTGCCCGTCATGGACAATGACCATACCAACGCCTGCTGGCCCAAATTGCCCATCCACTGACCCGTCTATGGCTATTTTTAACATCCACTCACCCTTTAATCATCCATTACATCTTCTTATTCAAAACTCGCAAAGTTCTGCATATACTCATAAAACCAATATTGATAAATATCTTGTACGACTTGATTGTCAATGGCAAGTGGGTCGCCATTTTCCATTAATTGGCCAATGGCTTCTACCATATCTTCTGGGTCAATTTGGTTTAAATCATCGACAAATGGGTACATGACGGTATATATATCATAAATATTCTCCATCAAATAGGCCACTCGATAGGGTTCATGGATATAAACTTCCTCCACATAGGAAACCAAATCTAAGAAGTGGCTATTGGTTTCAATTTCAAATAAGTCACTGAGTGAAATAGTCGTCGTCTCATCGTAGACATTGGTTAAAGTAATTTCCTGGTCTGCGTGTGGATGGTGGAAAATATAAAGCAAAATATCCGATTGGAAGACAAAATCCCGGTCCCGATTTAAGAGACTTAACAATTTATCGATGGATACCTTGTCGCTCAATTCCAGCAGATGGTTGACCTGCGCCTTCTCAAGGATAGTCAAGGGTTTATCCCTGGCCACTAACTGGTCGAATAACTTTTGTAGGCCTTGTAAGACCTCCACATTACTAGCATCATCATCTGAAGTCGCCTCAAATTGGGCCAACTTTTCCATCATTTCTGGCACAATGATAATTTGCATAATAGGTGTCATTTGACCATGTTGAGGGAGGTTCAATTTGACTTGTCCTTGAATAGCTTTTTGTACAAATTGGTAGAAAGACTTCCAGTCAATTTCTGCCTCGACATCGATTAAATCAGGATTAGCCATAACCCCTTCGCCATAAAATTCTATCAATAATGAGAAAATATCCACCAAATCATTTTCTAATTCTTCTTCATATAAAACGCCGATGATATAATTTCTAAAATCAACGACACTCTTTCTTTTCTTACGGGCAATCAGCAACAATTTAAGCGATTCACTCATTTCGCCCGCTTTAATACGCTGAATCGCTTCTTCAATATCTAATTTAAATGATCGTTCAAAATCATTATCTTGGTTTCTCATTGTAGGTCCTCTTAAATCTTATTTTCTGTTGGAATGCAGGCTGTAAACGCCCTTCCTTCTAAGCCTATCTTATCACAATATCATATCCATGAAAATTTTTATCCAATAATTAAAAAAGAAGATGCGACCATAGGACACACCTTCCTTCAATAGTAGTTTTTTTCAAGATGTCAGTTGACTAGAATTGATTAAAGCGTGCTTCTTTGGCAGCAATTAAATCTGCTTTTGACATGGCCAATTGCTGGTCAAATTCTTCCAAGACCATTTCTTTAATCAATTGTGCTTGAACATCGTGGTCTAAAGCCTTTTTCCCGTAATGCTCTGGGATAATTTGGTCGATAACCTTAAAATCCAGCAAGTCAGGCGCCGTGAATTTCATATATTCAGCAGCTTCAGGTACACGACTCGGGTCTTTCCATAAAATTGTTGCAAACCCTTCTGGCGATAAGACTGAATACATGGCATTCTCCATCATCCATACCTTATTTGAAACAGCTAGGGCTAACGCGCCACCAGATCCACCTTCACCCATTAAAATCGTGATAGTTGGTACAGTTAAGCCAGCCATTGTTTGCATAGATTCAGCAATTGCTTGTCCAATCCCCCGGTCTTCTGCTTCAACGTCACAAAAGGCGCCGGAAGTATTAACAATGGTAATCACCGGACGGTTGAATTTTTCAGCTTGTTCAAACAAACGAATGGCTTTACGGTAACCCTCAGCATGAGGCGACCCAAAGTTACGCTTGATATTTTCTTGAACCGAGTGGCCTTTTTCAGTTCCAACAATTGTAACTGCGCGGCCATTAATTTGTCCGACACCACCAACAATCGCGCCGTCATCACCATAACGACGGTCACCATGCATCTCATAAAAGACGTCACAGATTTTCTTAGCCAATTCAGACGTGGTTAATCGGTTGATATCACGTGAAGCTGTTACCACTTCTGCAGGGATTTTTTGCGTAATTTTCGCATTAGGTTGCTCAACGGTTTTTAATAATTGTTTCATACTAACTCTCAAATCGAGCACCTCCTTTAGCGACACCGTGCATTTGTAATAGCTCAGCAATTACGATTTTTTGGCGCCAACGTTCAACAATCATATCGATAAAACCGTGTTGCAGTTGGTGTTCTGCCGTTTGGAAACCTTCAGGCAATTGTTGTCTAATCGTCTGTTCAATTACCCGTTTACCAGCGAAACCGATTAAGGCCCCTGGTTCAGCAATGGTAATATCCCCCTCCATAGCAAACGATGCCGTTACACCACCAGTCGTTGGGTCAGTTAAGACGGGAATATATAATAAACCAGCCTTAGAATGATTTTGAACAGCAATGGAAATCTTAGCCATTTGCATTAAAGACAGTGTTCCTTCTTGCATCCGGGCACCACCAGAAGCGGTAAACAGGACGACTGGTAACTGGTGTTCAGTTGCATAGTTGAACAAGTTTTTAATTTTCTCACCTAAACCAGTCCCCATAGACCCCATCATGAAAAATGAGTCCATCACACCAATGGCAGTTCGGTAGCCGAAGATTTCGCCCACACCAGTTACGACAGCTTCGTCTAAACCAGTTGTAGCGCGCGCTTTTTCTTTCTTTTCCAGATACTTTGGAAAACCAAGAGGATCTTCATTGCGGTTATCCCTTAGTTGAAACATTTCAACAAAAGTGCCTTTGTCCACTACGTTTGCTAATCGCTCACTAGATGAAATTCTAAAGTGGTATTGGCAATGTGGACAGATTTTTTCAGCACCCAAGTCATCCGTTAGAATCGTTTGGTGACACTGCGGACATTTTTGCCACATGCCATCTGGCACGAAGGCTTGGTTATTTGGATCTGTAGGCAAGCTCGATTTTGCTTGATCTTCCTCTGGCATAGGAATATATGCTTTTCTGCGTTTTAATGCCATAATTCATCTACTTTCTTTCGTGCTAATTTATGCTTGATGACTCTTCGCCCATTCAGGTAAGAATTTAGCTTCCAGGTAATCATTGGTATAGTTCCCTTTTACAAAGGCCTCATCAAATATTAGGTCGTATTGGAATTGTTGGTTTGTCGCCACACCCTTAATAGTCATTTCTGAAACCGCACGTAGCATACGGTTGATGGCTTGTGGACGATTATCACCATGCGTAATCAGTTTCGCTACCATAGAATCATAGTAAGGTGGCAACTTGTAGCCAGCATAAATACCAGAATCCACACGAATACCTAAACCACCCGCTGGAAAATGCGCAAAGTCAAACGTACCTGAAGATGGCATAAAGTTTTTCTCTGGCATTTCTGCATTGATCCGGCACTCCAAGGCATGACCAGTAAAGGTAATGTCTTTTTGTTCATAGGCTAAAGGTAAGCCAGAAGCAATCCGTAGCTGTTGAGCTACAATATCAACACCCGTAACCATTTCCGTAATTGGATGTTCAACTTGAATACGCGTATTCATTTCCATGAAATAATAATTTTGATCTGCATCCACTAAAAACTCAATGGTACCAGCAGATTCATAATTTAATTGCTCAGCCGCTCGAACCGCTGCTTGAGTCACTTGTGCCCGCGTCTTTTCAGTAATAAAGGGACTTGGCGTCTCTTCAATCACCTTTTGATGGTTCCGTTGCATTGAACACTCACGTTCACCTAAATGGATGACGTTGCCGAATTTATCCCCTAAGATTTGAACCTCGATATGATGGGCTGGGAAAATAACTTTCTCCATGTATAAGCGATCATCACCAAAAGCATTTTTTGCTTCACGTGATGCCTCATAGTATGCATCTGCGAAATGGCTTTCTTCATATACCATCCGCATCCCTTTACCACCACCACCAGAAGTTGCTTTCAATAAGACTGGGTAGCCAACTTTTTTGGCAATCTCAATTCCAGCTCCAGGACTTTCCAAGATACCATCAGAACCAGGAACGGTCTGTACTTTGGCTGCATTCATGGTATCTCTAGCATTTTGCTTGTCCCCCATCAAGTCAATCACTTCTGGGCTTGGCCCGATAAACTCAATATTCATTTCTGCGCATAATTTGGCAAATTTGCTGTTTTCTGCTAGGAAACCAAAACCTGGGTGGATAGCTTGCACGTTCGTGACCACAGCTGCCGAAAGAATGGCTTGCATATTCAAATAAGAATCGACTGATTTTGGCCCTCCGATGCAGACTGCTTCGTCAGCCAATTTCACATGTAGGGCATCCTTATCAGCGGTTGAATACACAGCCACTGTTTCGATTCCCAATTCAATACATGTACGAATAATGCGGACGGCAATTTCGCCCCTATTCGCTATTAATACTTTATTAATCATCAAATACCTCTTATTCTATGCCGTTCGCCCTATTTCAGGTTGGACCAGCAAACTAGTCGACTTTATCTACGTTAGAAATGATAAAGGTCATTTCTGCTTCTGAACAAACCTCGCCGTATTCATTACGGATAGTTCCTTTACCGATACCCATACGTTTCTTCAATTTCACAATTTCAACTGTGATTTCAAGTACGTCACCAGGTACAACGTTTTTACGGAATTTCACGTTGTTTAAACCAGCTAAATAAGCGATTTTATTTTTAAAGTCTGGTTGAGATAATAATGGAATTGAGCCCACTTGTGCCATTGTTTCTACTTGTAAAACACCAGGCATTACAGGGTTTCCTGGGAAGTGACCAACAAAGAATTCTTCGTTGATCGTCACGTTTTTACGGGCAACAACTTTTTCACCTGGGATAATTTCATCCACTCGGTCCACAAATGAGATTGGGAAACGGTTAGGGATGATTTCTTGTACCTGCATAGCTGTTAGAACAGGTTCTTTACGTTCTGCATATTCAGTCATTTTTTAATACTCCTTTAGAATAATTATTCGCTAATTTCAAATAATGGTTGGCCGAATTCAACAATTTGGCCGTCTTCAACTAAGACGTTCACGACTGTTCCAGAAATATCAGCTGGAATTTCGTTCATCACTTTCATCGCTTCAACGATACAAACAGTTTCACCAGCTTCAACGCTGTCGCCTACTTTCTTGAAGGCTGGTTGATCAGGGTTCTTAGCTAGATAAACAACACCAACTAAAGGACTGTCAATCGTTTTGCCAGCTAGCGCGGCCGGTGCACTAGGTGTTGCTGCTGCTTCTGTGGCAGGCGCTATGATTTCTTTACTCTTCGTCTCTTGGGCTACTGCAGGAGGTGTAGCTTCTGCGTTTGTGGTAGCTTGTTGATTCGCGCTTGTGTTTACAGTGTTTTCAGTTTGTGTTTGGCGTTCTTTAATTTTTGAAATATATAAAGAATCCGCTTGTGTTTGGAATGAAAATTCTTGAATCGTAGACGAATCAATCTGGCTGATTAAATCTTTAATTTCTTCGTGTTTCAAGCCTTATTCACCAACCTTTTTAAAGGCAATAACTGTGTTGTGTCCACCAAAACCTAAAGTGTTGCTGACAACAACGTTTACTTCTTGTTCGCGTCCAACATTCGGTACGATATCTAAATCACATAATGGATCTGGATTCTTGTAGCCTAATGTAGCTGGAATAAATGAATCTTGGATAGCCATGATACTTGCAATGGCTTCAACAGCACCAGCAGCACCTAGTAAGTGACCAACTGATGATTTTGTAGAAGAAACTGGAATTTTATAAGCCAATTCTTCACCAAATGCACGTTTAATCGCAACTGTTTCAGAAGAATCATTTGCTGGAGTACTTGTACCGTGAGCATTTATGTAAGAAACTTCTTCTTTAGCGATGTTACCTTCTTCTAAAGCGTTTAACATCGCTTTCGCTGCACCAGAACCATCTTCAGATGGCGCAGTTAAGTGGTAAGCGTCTGAAGTAGAACCGTAACCACCAATTTCAGCATAGATGTTTGCGCCACGAGCTTGCGCTGATTCTAAGGATTCTAATACCAAGATACCAGCACCTTCACCCATCACAAAACCATTACGGTCCTTATCGAATGGGATTGAAGCGCGGTTTGGATCAGTTGAATCACTTGTCGCTGTTAGGTTGTCGAAACCACCTAAACCGATTTCGTTAATCGCACCTTCAGCACCACCAGCAATCATGACATCTGCATAACCATGTTTAATATAACGGAAAGCTTCACCAATGGCATTGTTAGCAGAAGCACAAGCTGTAACCATAGTTAAAGCTGGCCCTTTTAAGCCAAAGTGCATAGAGATATTGGCAGCACCCATATTTGAAATAGAAACAGGTACGAATAAAGGATTCACTCGTTTGATCCCTTTATCTTGCATTTTTAACACACCTTTTTCGATTTCTTGAATACCACCGATACCAGTACCTAAGTAAACCCCGATACGGTCAACGTCAGCATTTTCAACGTCTAGATTCGCGTCCGCAACAGCTTCGATGGCTGCAGCTACTGCGTATTGACTGTATAAGTCCATACGTTTTGCTTCTTTACGGTCCATGAAATCTTTTGGATTGAAGTCTTTTACTTCAGCCACTAATTTCGCATTTAAATCTTTGGCATCAAATTTTGTGATTGGCCCAAAGCCGTGCTCGCCGGCTTTTAAATTGGTCCAAAATGTTTTTGCGTCATTTCCGATAGGTGTAATAGCACCCATACCTGTTACGACTACTCTGTTTGTCATATTTATTGCCTCCTAATTCATATACAAGCCACCGTTGACATCAAGCGTTGTACCTGTGATATAGCTTTGGTTAGCTAAGAAGTACACGGCTTCAGCGATGTCCGATGGTTGTCCAAGTTTCTGTAAAGGAATATTTTCCAGCATAGCCGTTTTGGCTTTTTCTGGAATTTCATCTGTCATTTCTGTTTCAATGTAGCCTGGTGCAATGGCATTAACTGTGACACCACGCATACCTAATTCACGTGCTGCAGCCTTCGTTAAACCAAGAATCCCTGCTTTTGAAGCTGCATAGTTAGCTTGACCAACGTTACCCATTTGACCAATCACTGATGCAATATTAATAATGGCACCTTGACGTTGCTTCATCATTAGTTTGCTAGCTGCTTGAATGAAATTGAATGTCCCTTTTAAGTTAATATCGATCACTGCATCGAAATCTGCTTCTTTCATACGCATTAGTAGCGTGTCGCGGGTAATACCAGCATTATTCACTAATACATCGATGGTTTGGAAATTTGCTTTGATGAAAGTCATGATTTCTTTTGAAAATTCGGCATCCGTAACATCACCTTTAAAATCTTTTACAGTGATAGCCTTACTTTCTAAGGCTTTTATATGGTCATCAGTTGAGCCAGAACGCGAAACTATCACAATGTTGTAGCCTTGGTCTGCAAATTTATGAGCAATGCTTGCACCGATTCCACGACTACCGCCTGTGATTAAGGCTGTTTTCTTTAATTCTTGAGTATTCTCTGTCATAAGCTATCCTTTCAATCCTGCAATCGTTGCCTGCAGGGTCTCTTCATCTTCAACTCGGTAAACTTTAATTTCTTTGTTAATTTGTTTCATAAAGGAAGATAAAGTTTTACCAGGGCCAATTTCAATGACTGTATCCACACCTTGTGCAATAAGATATTCAATGGAATCTGACCATTTGACCGGTTTCATCACTTGTTGGATCAATAAGTCTTTCACTTGCCCGTCCACATGAGCTACAGCGGTGGTATTTGATATCACTGGTACCGCTAATGGATTTAAATCAAATTTGTCTAAATAATCAGCTAATTGGTCACTTGCTTGTGATAATAAGGCCGTGTGGAAAGGACCAGAAACGTTTAATTCCACCATTTTCTTCACGCCTGCTTCAGTCAACTTAGCAACTGCAGTATCTACTGCCGAAGCGTCACCACCGATTACGATTTGCTTTGGTGTATTGTAGTTTGCTGGTGCAACGTATTGACCAGAAGCTTCGCGCACTTGCTGGCAGATATCTTCTATTAAAGCGCGTTCAGCTTTCATCACGGCTACCATTTTGCCGGCACCTGCAGGCGCAGCTGCTTGCATGAAACGACCACGATGGCTCACTAAATCAACCGCATCTTCAAAGGACAATACGCCCGCTTCAACAAGGGCTGTGTACTCGCCTAAGCTTAATCCAGCTAGGTAGTCGGCTGTAATGCCTGCCTCCCTTAGAAGGGCTGCAAAGGCTGTTGATACGGTTAAAATAGCGGGTTGTGTGTATTCTGTTTGATTTAATTCTGTATCTTCTTGAAAGCATAGGTCTTTCATTGAATAGCCTAGAACTTCTGAGGCTTTGTCAAAGTAAGTTGCAATCTCAGGATGATGGTTGAGTAAGTCTTGCCCCATCCCTGAATACTGTGCGCCTTGACCAGCGTATAAAAAAGCTATTGCCATGTTCGTCTCCTCTTAATAGAAAAGCAGTGAAATGCACAAACCATCTCACTGCTCACATATGTCAATTTAATTCTCAGCTTTAAAGCCATTCACTTGCTCGAGCAGCAATTGTTTCTTTACATTCCGTCATATATGATTGAATAATCTCTGAAACTGTTTCACGTTTATCCACTAATCCGGCAATTTGGCCGGCCATAAATGAACCCGTGTCTAAATTCCCTTCAACAACAGCACGACGTAAAGCACCTGATCCAAGCGCTTCAAGTCTGTCCCAATCAGGATTAGCCTTACTTGCTTCTTCTTTTTCTACTTTAAGATATTCTTTGGTCAGTTTGTTCCGTAATACACGGACTGGATGTCCAGTAGATTCGCCAGTTAATACAGTGTCGATATCTTTTGCCTTAATGATACGCTCTTTAAAGTTATCATGGGCATTTGATTCATCTGCAACAACAAAACGTGTCCCTACTTGAATACCAACCGCACCTAACATAAGTGCTGCTGCCATTCCTCGACCGTCACCAATACCACCAGCCGCAATGACTGGGATATCCAAAGCTTTTGTTACTTGTGGTAATAAAGCCATGGTAGTTTGTCGCCCCACGTGACCACCTGATTCCATCCCCTCAACAATCACCCCATGCACGCCTTCACGTTCCATACGTTTTGCAAGTCCGACAGAAGCGACCACTGGAATGACTGAAATACCCGCTGCGTTGAATCTATCCATATATTTACCTGGAGATCCAGCACCAGTTGTAATTGTCTTCACACCAGATTGACAGATGTAATCCACCACTTCCTCGACATGTTCATTTAACAACATGACATTTACAGCGAATGGTTTATCTGTTAATTGTTGCATCTTTTCAACTTTGGCTTGTACTACGTCTACACGGTCATGTCCAGTACCAATTACACCAATCCCCCCAGCATTGGAAACTGCTGATGCTAAATCCGCATCGGCAACCCAAGCCATAGCACCTTGGATAATTGGGTATTCAACACCTATGCGTTCCCAAAAATCTGTTTTCACTAAAGGATTACTTCCTCTCTTAATCGACTAGTTTGTAGGCAGAAATTATTTGTTTGCTTCTACGTAGTCAACTAAATCTTGAACAGTGTTAATTTTTTCTTCATCTTCAATTTCGATATCGAATTCGTCTTCGATGTCATTAATGATTTGGAATAAGTCTAAAGAGTCAGCGTCAATATCTTCACGAATATTTGTAGTTGCTTTCACTTCGCCAGCCTCTAAGTCTAATTGTTCAGTGATTAATTCTTGGATTTTTTCAAAAGTTGTCATTATTTTATATTCCTCCATAATTTGCGTAATCATATATTAGGTCACTTATCCCTATAAAAAGGATATCGATTTATGAATACGATAAAGTTTAATTTTGTTTGACATGTAATAAAGTCAATAACGAGATATTAAATTATATATATAACTTTGTCAACTAGTTATCGAAACTAGTTTATTCATTTTTAAGAAACAAATCCGTTGTAAGCGCTACGAAACTTGTATTCAAGCCTTTAAGATTATGGCAGGCGCTTAAAAACTTGATTTTTTGTGAAACAAAAATTGTATTTCGACTATTTATTCTAATGATTTGATGGTAATCGGATGGTTACTTGCTCTAGAAAATAAACTGGGATTTTCTTACTATCATCAGCTTCAAAAATACTGCTATCTATAAAGGACAAGAAGAAAGAAGATTCTGTCACGCAAAAGTCTAGTTAGCTTTCCTAGTAAAGAACTAAATACGTAAAAAAGCTCTAAGACAAAAAAATGTTTGTCTTAGAGCCTTTAAAATCCCTGTTGTTATTTCAATATTCTCTAGTATATTACTGGTTGCTTACAAGGCAATCAATTGGCCTTATTTAGATAGCAAACAAATTACCTATTGCCTCAAAGGCAAAATGGAGGAAAAGCTGCACTAGAATAATCATCACAACAAATTTTTGTTGCGGATTTTTGCTAAGAAAATCTTTCTGATAGAATAGATAACCAATACAGATATATGATATATTAGCAGCGATATACACACTGGCGAAAGGTTGACATTGTGAATTGGTCACCCATACAGCTGATAAAATGATAAGCAAGATATATGCCAATAACAATAGCGACGTATACATTTTTATTTTGTAGTCAAAAATCTTTCCATTTTTATCCCTCATAAAAGTTTACCCGGAATTTTGCTAAATTGCTATTTCTATTAGCAAGTCACCTAGCTTATAGAAATATGGATAGCAAGCAAAAAACTTTATATACCCATTGCATCACATATGCGTCATCATTTTAGTGATGGTCATTGGACAAAAAAAGAAAAAGCCGAGATTTTCACCCCGACTCTCTTTCTTACTATTTATACGTGTATGTATTAGCTAGAAGGCACTTTAACATACTCATCGATGTCTTTAAAATTGACAATTGTTTTTGATTCGCAAATTTCTCGCATCTCTTCATCAGAATAATCCCAATAAATTTTAACAACTGCTGAGTTTGTTAATAATTTTTCAATTCTTCCTACCATGTTGCGTTCACGGAAGGTGAAGCGTATTTCGTCTCCTATATCTGGTCGTACAGACTCTTTTACAGTATTAATAACTTCTACTGCCTCATCGTAGGGTAAATCTAATAATGATGCAATTCTCGACTTACTTGTACCACGACGTAATTCAGTTCCAACTAGTTCTTGCATTTCATCTGTGACTTTAATACTCATATATAGCCTCCTAGTTAACCATGCGCCTTCTAATCACCATTGTACCATATTTTGTATTTTAATAATAATTTAAAGGCTTACCCGTTGAAAAACGGCATTATATCTGGTTTTTTTCTACGTAAAAGTATTTTGTGGCCTCGCGCCAGGTTAAGTTAGATAAGTCACTCTCATGGTTTTTTAAGAAATTTTCCACCCAATTTTGGTTGGTTTTCGCATAATCACGCAAGATCCAACCCATTCCCTTATTGATGAACTACAACGCCATTAAAATGGCGTGTTTCTAGGAACACTCATGACTTGTTCCACTT
>NZ_JVVG01000057.1:0-221 GCF_001053265.1 Carnobacterium sp. 1290_CSPC | reverse complement strand
CGACAGAGTAATTCAGCTTGACCGAACTTGTAAGCATTCTGGCTAAATTGTTGAAGATAAGCGATATGTTGCTTATCACAAGACACTTTAATTCGCCCTTGATTGGTCGTCAGTGAATAGGTATCGTCTTGATGATAAGTGTAGTTACGATTGCGTACGAACACAGCGACTGGTTGCTTAAACCCTAGGGGTTTCGTTAAATGGTAAAGGTCTTTATATAG
>NZ_JVVG01000056.1:0-411 GCF_001053265.1 Carnobacterium sp. 1290_CSPC | reverse complement strand
ATGACGATGAATCATTTTAAAGGAAAGCAATTTCAGCAGGATGTGATTATTGTAGCCGTGGGCTACTATCTTCGTTATAACCTTAGCTATCGTGAAGTTCAAGAAATCTTATATGATCGTGGCATTAACGTTTCTCATACGACGATTTATCGTTGGGTGCAAGAATATGGCAAACTACTCTATCAAATTTGGAAAAAGAAAAATAAAAAATCCTTTTATTCATGGAAAATGGATGAAACGTACATCAAAATTAAAGGAAAATGGCATTATTTGTATCGAGCCATCGATGCAGATGGTTTAACCTTGGATATTTGGTTACGTAAAAAACGGGACACACAAGCAGCCTATGCTTTTCTTAAGCGGTTAGTGAAGCAGTTTGATGAACCGAAGGTTGTAGTCACAGATAAAGCC
>NZ_JVVG01000007.1:0-13324 GCF_001053265.1 Carnobacterium sp. 1290_CSPC | reverse complement strand
AAAACCCCTTATGAAGTATTTTTTAATGAATCGTTGCACTTAATCTGACAATTGAAGATACATTTATTTCGACTTTATATCTATTTCCATTTCGCTTCTGCTGTCGGTTCATAAGCAGCCATTTTCTCTAACAAGACTTCCGGATCGCTTTCAACCAACAACATATCTCGGTATTGTTGATGCATAAACCCATGGTCGACTTGGAAATCCAAAAAGTCTAACAAGCCGTCATAGTAGTTATTCACATTCAAAATCCCGATTGGTTTGTCGTGGTAGCCAACCTGCTTCCAGGAAATCACTTCAAACAACTCTTCCATGGTCCCTGGACCACCCGGCAAGGCAATAAACCCGTCAGACAAATCAATCATCTGTGCCTTCCGTTCGTGCATCCCTTGGACAACAAACAATTTAGTCAGGTCAGGATGTTGAATATTGTTATCCGCCAACTTCTGTGGCACAACCCCCATCACATCGCCGCCAAAAGCCAAAGCCCCGTTCGCTACAGCAGCCATACAGCCCACATTTGACCCACCATAAACCAAAGTTCGCCCAGATTTAGCAATCAACTCGCCGACCTTTGTCGCCATCTCTTCATAAACTGGGTCATCTCCAGTAGCCGACCCCAAATATACCGCAACACTTTCAAGTTCCATGCACAACACCCCTTCTTTCCCAATATTTTAGCCAAACCATCATCATCTGACAAGTACCTCCCCCTGAAAAAGGGCGAAACGCATCTTGCTGGCATTCTCTATCAAGCATCCACATTGACCCACCCCACGCGTCCTGTCATAATGTAAATAGAAGAGGTGGTTATATGACAACAACATTAAATAAAATCGTATACGAAAACTTACAAGACGAAGTAGTGGTGGATATCCGTGACAATACAACCTTCCGCCAAGGTCACTTGCCGAATAGTTTGAACGTCACAGCCAAGCAAAAAGACAAATACTGGGATGGCTTGGTCAAAAACAAAGAAAACATTGTCATCCTTACAGATAAGGAAGATTCGCTCGCTGACTTTGAAGACCTAGATCCAAACGCTTATATTCTTTTTGAAGATATTCCGCAAGAAGTACTGGTTACAAGTGCAGAAATCACAGCGGCAGATTTCTTACAATTATCTGATGACAATGACTATATTTTATTAGACTTACGTCATCCAGATGAAATTACCCGCCCAGCACCAGAGAAAAACTTGGTCAATATACCACTAGAAAAGCTAGCCGATAACTTAGAAAAAATTGATAGCGACAAAGATATTTACCTACTATGTGGATCAGGCGGCCGTGCCACAGCAGGCGACGCCTACTTAACAGCACATGGCTACAACAAAACACATGTCATCGAAGGCGGCATCAAAGCAGTCATTCAAGCCCAAGAGGAATAATTGTTTTAGCTGTATTTTATTTTAGTTTGCTATGTTGCTTTACTGAGGAGAATCTCCACTAATATTATTAAAAAGATAGTGATTGCCAAGTCAGCGGTCACTATTTTTTCATTTGCGTGATTGTTTTTCTGAAATTTGAATGGTTTTTTCCGTAATCTCTTATATATTAGTGTATGATAGATATATATATTATACGTTATAGGGAGGAATAGGACATGTTGAAAAGAATACCCGTTCTATTATTAACAGGTTTGCTTTTAGCTAGTTGTGCTGGAAATGAACAAGAAAATGGCGATGGGTCCCAAGAACAAGCTACTACTAGTGAATCTTCAGAGGCTAGCAATATTAAAGGTGGTGAGGATGGGGAAAGCATTGACCAAGATGAGGATACTAATGAAGAAACAGATAATCAAGTAGCTAACTACTATATCGATCCAGAGACCTCAAGTGTATTGCCGGCTAATGAGGGTGCGAATCCTAATGTTGTACTCGCCACTGTTGATGATGTACCTAGAAAGTTACCCGAAACACCAACGTCGTCAGTAGAGGAAGCACAAGCTATGGCCAATCGCGGTATTTACGGGATTTTCTTCGTCAACGGTATGTACTTACAAGGTGAAGATGGCGAAGAAGGCCGGCAAGCATTAAAAGAGATTGCCGACATGGGTCATGTGATTGGTAACCACACGCTTACGCATTATAGTCTTGACCAAGTACCTGACGAAGAAACCTTGCGTCACGAAATTATTGGTAACCAAGATATTATTGAAGAAGTTATTGGTTATCGCCCACAATTCTTCCGTCCACCACACGGTATTGAAATCCCAGAATTAGAGGGGATTTTAGAAGAAGAAAA
This sequence comes from Carnobacterium sp. 1290_CSPC, assembly GCF_001053265.1. NCBI lineage: Bacteria > Bacillati > Bacillota > Bacilli > Lactobacillales > Carnobacteriaceae > Carnobacterium > Carnobacterium sp. 1290_CSPC. The sequence continues at coordinate 11,075 of NZ_JVVG01000007.1, read as the reverse complement.
CATGGTGGCGATGACCTGGTCGTATGGTTTTGATTGGGACGAAAACTATTCAGACCCAGCAACGCTAGCAGATGTCATGGTGAACACTGAATTCTTATCCCCAGGCGCTAATTTATTAATGCACGACTTAACTTGGACCAACGAAGCTATGCCGACCATACTAGACGGTATCCAAGCCAAAGGTTACGAATTTGTTGACGCCCGTGACATCGCCACACGAGACGAAATGGCTGACTTATAATCCAACCACTTGATTTTAAAAACATTTATACACGCAAAAAGATAGTGTCTGTTTAAGTTAACATTCACTATCTTTTTATATTGGTTATTAATTTGACTACATTGAGAAATTACTCATCATAATTAGCATATATTTACATTCTGTAACTATTAAATGTATTCGTGGACTACCTTAAAGCCACCGGCTTATCTATTAATCATCAAAAGTTACTAAATAGAGTTGAAACCAGAGGCTTCATGTTTTAATTAATCTTTTATTTCTTTCTTCTTTAATAACACGATGTTTTCTAAATGTGCAGTGTGAGGGAATTGGTCGATTGGTTGCACTTCTACAACTTCGTAGCCAAAGTCGAGTAACCAAACGAGGTCGGCTGCTAAACTTTTCGGTCCGCATGACACGTAGACAATGCGGTCGGTGCCGAATCGACCGATGGCACGCATGACTTTACCGCCCGCCCCGTTACGTGGTGGATCTAATAATAGTAGGTCTGGTTGTCCCCAAACATCCGGTAAAACCCGCAATCCTGCTCTGGCATCTGAGGTCATAAAGAAGGTATTATCTAGGTTATTATCCGCGGCGTTTCGTTTGGCTGAGTTGATTGAGTTCTCTACGATTTCAATCCCTGCCAGTGATTTTGAAGCGGCTGCTAATGGTAGTGAAAAAGTCCCGATACCACAGAATAGGTCTAAAACTTTCATATCCTCTTCGACCTGAGCCATGGCAATCGCTGTTTCTACCATCTTATTGGCTTGGACAGGATTTACTTGGAAGAAAGTATCTGGCCAAATACGGAATTTAAAGCCTTGTAGCTCGTCGTTGATATAGTCACGACCGTGAATGAGGTAGACGTCATTGTCATACGACCGTTCGGTACCCCCATTTTTCTTCAACCATTGGAAGGAAACGATCCGTGGTTGCGCGTTCAGAAGGCGTTGGGTAAGGTCTTCGATGGCTTCAGTATAAGCATCCGGTGCTTCTAAAGCGTAAATGGCGACCATGATTTCCCCTGTTGCAAATGATTGACGCATCAATAGGTTGCATAGCAAACCTTCTTTGGTATCTTTATCCAAGCCTGGGAATTGGTAGTCTTTTTGCCATTTAGAGACAACTTTTTTAATGGCAATCATCTCTTCTGGGGCTAGGATGGAGTCTTCTAAGTCGATAACTTTGCGGTAATTTCCTTGTTGGTGCATACCTAAAGCCCCATCTACGCCAAAAGTTAATTCCATCTTATTGCGGTATCGGTAAGGATTGTCCATGCCGATGATGGGTTTGACTAGGTTAGTATCAAAGCCAGCTTCTGCTAAATAACCCTTAATTAGATTTTCTTTGTGGGCTAGCTGGTCTTCGTATTTCATAAATTGTAAGGGCGCGCCGGCAGCCATTTCTCGGTCTACTGGCATATCCAAATTCCGCATGGGACTTGGTTCCAGCAATTCGTCAAATGATAGACTGGCTTTATGACGTCCTTTGGCATTGGGCACAGTCACGCGGACTTTGTCGCCCGGGACGACATTATCGATAAATAGTAGTAAATGTTTTCCGTGGGGGCCTTTTTCTGACGGATGGATATAGCGCACAAAACCCACGCCTGTATGGTCCAGTTTCTCAACTGTCACTTCAAGAACTTCTGTTGGATATAGATCTTTCTTCAATGTTTCACACCTCTTCTGGCAATTGTCAAGAAATTATAACAGTTTATACGAAAAAAGACTAGGTTTCCCCAGCCTGATTTCTACTATTATCTACTATATATGTGACAGTAATTTATTCCCCGCGGTAGCGCATTTTTAACCCATTTAGGAAGTTACGTGCGTACCGGTCGCCACATGGTTTGTAGTTGCGGTGGCCTTCTTTACGTAAGACGGCACCTAATTCACTTTTGGTTAAACGGCCGCCAGCATCTTCCATGATTTCATGCAAATCTTCTGTGGTCAATGACAAGGCAATCTTCATTTTCTTCAATAATAGATTGTTGGCATTGTCGTCAGTTAACTCTAGCTTTGGTTCTGGTGCCCCTTCACGTACGCCACGTTGGGAAGTGATAATCCCATTTAAAAATCGTTCAAAGTGTTCATTGTCTAAGACTTCTTCATACTCACGCTCATACTCGTCTTCACTAGTAGGCGTTGAAGTAGTGAAGGCACGCACTTGATCAGCTGTGACACTTGCCCCACCCATGTCGAAAATTTTTACAACATCTTCGTCTTTGATATCTAAAGCATAACGCAAGCGCGTTAGTCGGTCATTATTATTCATTTTATCTCAACCTCTCTCAATAACTATTATAGCAGATTAACCGTCACGGTGGGCATCTGCTTCAGTAATTTCACGGATTGGCTTACAAGGGTTACCGAATGCAATCATGTTGGCTGGGATATCTTTTGTGACTACTGAACCGCCACCAATGACAGCCCCGTCCCCAATCGTTACACCGGGCATGACTTTCACACCACCACCAAACCAGACGTTATTGCCGACTGTGATGGGTTTGGCGTACTCTAAACCTTTATTGCGACGGTCTGCATCTAGCGGGTGTCCGGCTGTATAAAAGCCGCAGTCTGGGGCAACAAAGACATCATCTCCGAATGTGACTTTAGCCCCGTCAAGGATAACTAAATTGTGGTTGGCATAAAAGTTTTTCCCGATTTCAATGTTGAACCCATAATCACAATAAAATGGCCCTGCAATTTCAAATCTATCGCCCGTTTTGCCTAGTAACTGGCGGATAATGTCTTGTCGCTTTACTTTTTCACTAGGCCGTGCATGATTAAAGTCATAACATAATTCCTTGGCATCCGCTCTGGCGTCAATTAATTCTTGGTCGTAGTTGGCGTCATAAATCAGCCCAGCTAACATCTTGTCTTTTTCACTTGTCATCGATTGAAACTCCTTATATCATTAACCTATTTCTTAATCTTAGTATAACAAAATCTATTTATAACCAGAAATAACTATCTTAAACATTTACAAATTTATCTAGATTGAATAAAGCTTTTAATATATTGGTCTCGTTAAAAAATTTAAGTTCCAAGTCTCATATTAAAAAGGCCGGAACTAAGTCCCGACCTTTTATGTTAACTTAATTCTTTTTATGATGAAATTTATTTACAATTATTGGTGCAAGGTTACTAGTAAAATTTGTAGTTTTTAAGATAAAATTACAAAATAACCATCTAAAGTATATCACCTTAGATGGTTAACTAATTCCTATTATCCTATATCGTTCGAGCTTAGATCCCTATTCTCATTCAATTGTTTCCACCAGTAGGCACTCTTCTTCGGATATCTTTCTTGCGTATCAAAATCTACATAAAATAGACCGTATCGCTTATTATAGCCGTTTGACCATGAGAATACATCCATTAATGACCAAACAAAGTAACCGGCTACATTGACACCAGCATCAATTGCCTCTGTACAAGCTATTAAATGCTTTCTGATGTAATCAATTCGAGGCGTATCATCGATTAACTCTGTATTGAAGTCGTCCTTATACCCCATCCCATTTTCAGTTACATAAATCTTCTTATAGTTTGGATACTCTTTTGCCACGCGAATCATTTGATCTCTTAGGCCATCTGGATAAATTAACCAATCCCAATCATTTCTAGGGATGTCCATATCAAACATTTGCTCACCAACGCCATGTAACGCGAAAACTGACGTGCCTTTCTCCCCAGTACCATTATGGTGGATATCATTATCACCATCATAAGCTCTCACAAAATTACTTTGATAGTAATTAATACCTAGGAAGTCATTTAAATCTTTCGCTGCATCAAGATGCGCTAAGTCTTCTTCTGTAATATGAATTTCACCATTATTTGCTAGTAGTATTTCATTTACAGCATCCATCACTTCTTCGGTATAGTAACCTTTATAGGTAGCATCTAGTAAAAACTTATTCGCAAGTACATCATACAAGAATGCTGCATGCTCATTTTCTTTTTTACCTTCATAAGGATACTTCGTTTCTAATGAATGAATAATTCCAATCTCACCATCATACTGGTTGTCCTTAAATAATTTAATGGCTTTTGCATGGGCAACCATCATATTATGTTGTCCTTGCAAAGTTTTTGAGAAATCATAAGTAATTGCTGGTGGGAATTTTCCTACTAAATATTGCCCACTAGTTACAGGCCAAATCTCATTAAAGGTAATCCAATATTTTACTTCCTCTTGATATTCGTTAAAGCAAAATTCTGCATATCTGACAAAACTTTCAATTGTATGCGGATTTAAGAAATCTCCTTGACTATGTAAGGCATCCGGTGTATCGAAATGATGTAGTGTAACATAAGGCTCAACCCCTTGAGCACGAGCTTCTTTAAACAAATCATGGTAAAATTGTACACCAGCTGGATTAGCTTCCACATCGTCTCCATTAGGGAAGATACGCGACCATGCGATAGATATACGAATAGCATCAACACCAAATTCGTGTGACAATTTTAAATCTATCGGATATTTGTTATAAAAATCACTCGCAGGATCGGCTTTAAATCGACCTTGTTTTTCCAAATAATCATCCCAGGCCACCTTACCTTTCCCGTCCACTGACGTTGCACCTTCTGCTTGATAAGCAGCTGTTGCGCCACCCAATAAAAATTTTTTAGGTAAATTCATCATAAACTCCTTTGCTTAACTTTAACTATTATGCTTCTTTTAATACGGAATCAACAAATTCTAATGCGGCTTTTGGATCGCGCGTTAATGATATGTATTCTTTCCCTCTTGTTTTGACTAACTTCACATTTAATCTATCAGCATCTTCTTTAATATCATCATAGTTAGAAACGACTTGAGGTGCCAATATGATTAAATCATAGTTCCCCATAATCTCTTGGTGAGCACCATAAGCCCCTGCACCTGCTACTACTGGAACATCATATTCCTTAGCCCCCTTGTTTAGGGCGTTGGCTAATAGCCCACTGGTTCCTGCACCGGCACATAAGACCAAGACAGATACTTCATCTTTGATATGACTACCAGTTGAAACTTGACCGTCATTTTCTCCGACTTCAGTTGCATCAGCTTTGGTTTCTGCTTGTTCTTCAATAATTTCATCTTCGTTACTTAATTCTTTTTCTAAAATTTGTTTGTCATAAACTTTAAAGAATGGGTAGTAAATAATCGCATCTACTGCAATCAGTAGAGCCACTACAACAAATGATAAAGGTGCAATTCCTGTCCCTAATACGATACCTATAGGTCCTGGTGTTGGCCAAGGTAGGAAATAAGAGAATCCATTCATTCCAAAAACTTCTACAAAGAATTTAAAAATCCAGACATTTAAAATAGGTGCTAAAACAAAAGGTACAAAGAATACTGGATTCAATACCAATGGTCCACCAAATAGGATTGGCTCATTCACACCAAAAGAGGTTGGGATAAATGACGCTTTCCCCACTGCTTTATTTTGTTTTGATTTACCAAACCACATAAATAAGTAAGGCACGACAAACGTTGCACCTGTACCCCCTAATGTTGCAACAAAGTACTGTAAGCCCGGTGTAATAATGTTAGCAGCATGCTCACCACCTTGGATTAATGCTAGGTTTGCATCCATATTCAAGAAGGCAATTGCAGTAATGGCTGGTTCTACAATTGATGGTCCATGAATACCAATAAACCAGAAGAATCCTATAGCACCGTAAATAATGGCGATCCCCACATAACCATCGGCTGCAGTAAACAAGGGTTGAAACATTTGAATTATGGCTTGTGCAAAACTTACGCCTGTAAAAGCACGAATCGCAATGTCAATACCATACGCGATGACCACTGCAATAGCAAATGGGATAACGTCCGTAAATGCTTGTGAGATATTTGGTGGTACTTCCTCTGGCATTCGAATGGCTATGTCATTTTTCATACAGAAATTATAGACAATCACGGTAATAAAGGCTGCTACAAAGGCTGCTAATAGCCCTGTTGTGCCGAGATAACCAGATGAGAATCCTGCAACAACTGCATCCCCTTCACCCTGTGCAATTTCAGTTGATGAAAGGAATAGGAAGACAACAATCGCTGCAATCATGGTGGAAACCCGATTTAACTGCTTGGTTGCCGGCAAGCGTCTATTATAGGAATCTGTTAGCGCCCTTGCTGTTGTTGCTGAAACGAGTAGCCCTAAAATCCCCATTGAGAATGTATATGGTTTTACAATGAAGGCAACAACTTCATCACTCCAGTAGAATCCCCACACATTAGGCACATAAGCAATCAGCATAAAGATACTTGAGAATAAGACGACAGGCATGGCTGATATAAACCCATCTTTAATCGCCCTTAAGTAAATATTTCTAGATAGTTTCTCGAAGAATGGCTTCATCTTCTCAATCTGAGAAATCATTTTGTCCATCATTTTAGTCACCTACTCTACGGTAAAGTTCGATAAAATCAGTTACAATCTCTTTTAACAACAAGGTCGTCATTAAGTGGTCTTGACCGTGGACCATAATGAAACCTAACTCAATATTCTCACCACTCGCTTCTTTAGATAGCATATTTGTTTGGGCATTATGGGCATCCACTAAACTTTCGTTGGCTTCACCAACCAATCGTTCAGCTTCGTCAAATTCGCCGTTTCGCGCTTTGGATAAAGCTTCCACCAAAATTGACCGTGCCTCACCAGCATATGCGACAATTTCAAAACCTATCATAGTTGCTTCTTCTTTATTCATCACTGCTACCTCCGTTAATTGATCTTATTTACTTGTGGCTAAATTACTGGAAATTTTACTTTCCCAAGACACTGCTGTCTCGTTTAATGTCTGATTTAATTCTTCAATATTGGCCACACCTTGTGTGCTCAACCATTCGCGGGCTGCAGCTTCTCCTTCATTAGCAAAAACGGCAACCGACTCTTTCCAAGTAGCCCGGCCACATAAAACCCCATTAAAGTCTGCGCCAGCCTCTTTGGCGAATACTAAGGTATCTCTAAATAATTGTGAACTTACTCCTGCACTTAAGTAGATATATGGCAATTCTGTCGCTTCGTCTTGCGCTTTAAAGTAACCTTTTGCTTCTTCAGCAGTGTATACTGGCTCATCATCAGTAAAGCCTTCAACAAAGTTCATATTTACAGGCACTTCCACTTTTAAGACATCTACATCATATCTATCCTTAGAGAATTCTTTCATAGCTTCTAAAACTTTTCTTGGTTTCACTTCTGCATATTCTTTCGATTTTGCATCTTCAATATCTTTGTCATAAGTTAAGATCTCTAAGAAGTAAGGAATTTCTTCTGCCTTACATTCAGAACCAATACGTTCTACAAAGGCTTTTTTTTGTTCATTAATTTCAGTATCTTCATCTGCATCATAATATAGAAGGAATTTAACAGCATCTGCCCCTTCATCTTTAATTCGTCTAGCAGACCAAATTGGTAATAAGTCTGGTAAGCGACCTGGTTCTGAAGCGTCATAACCTGTTTCTTCATAAGCTAATAACAAACCTGCAGAAGGCGCTTTCACTTTTGCCGCTGGTAAACCATATTCAGGGTCTAATAAGATAGACGAAGCGTATGGTGTCAACTCTTCAGAAATAGCTTCTTTGAATGTTTCAACCGCCTTTTGAATATCATCTGTTTCTCCTGCTTGAGCGATCATTTTCTTCAATGACCCCCGTTGATCAATAGCTAGCGCGGAAATAAATCCTTCTTTAGTAGATAATTGTTTTAATTTATTTAGTTTACCTTCTGATACGAATTTCATAATATCCTCCTTGTAACTGATTGTTAATTTATGTTGTTTTATGTTTCTATTTGTTTAATTAGATATTATAACGCTTTAACCTTCTAGTCAAGCCCTTATCGAATTTTTTTGTTTGTTTTTCGATTTATTTTGATTGTTATTGTTGAAGTTTGTTTATTTATGTTCTACAATGTGTTTGTAAATATAAAAATTAAACTTTGGAGGTTATATTATGAAAGTGTATCTTGGTGCTGACAAGGACGGAATGCAATTAAAAGAAGTCATTAAACAATACTTACAAACAAACAAGATTGATTATGAAGATCTATCAGAAACACCTAGCGTGGATTTTGTAGAATCTACCACTAAGGTAGCCCAAAAAATTCTAGCGGATGACAATGCACGCGGGATTTTATTTGATCGCTATGGTGCAGGTTCATACATTTCAGCCACAAAAATCAAAGGCATTATTGCCGCCGAAGTTTCTGATGAGCGGTCTGCTTATATGACAAGAGAACACAATAATTCAAAAATCATTACATTAGGTGAACAAATTGTGGGGCACGAACTAGCAGAGAACATTGTGGATGCATTTCTATCTGCCGATTATGACGGTGGTCGTCACCAAATCCGTGTAGATATGTTAAACGCTATGTGCTAAGAGAATAGAATCGGAGGTAAAATTATGAAAATTGCAATTGGTTGTGACCATATCGTGACAGATATAAAAATTCGCGTATCAGATTACTTAGTAGAACAAGGTTATGAGGTGGTTGATGTAGGTACCCATAATCACGTGAGAACCCACTACCCTATCTTTGGGCGTAAAGTTGGTGAGGCAGTAACAAATGGTGAAGCTGATCTTGGTGTCGTCATTTGTGGTACTGGTGTTGGGATTTCAAACGCCGTCAACAAAGTGCCAGGCGTTCGTGCAGCTTTGGTAAGAGATATGACAACTGCTCAATACTCTAAGCGAGAATTAAACGCCAACGTTATCGCCTTCGGTGGGATGATTACTGGTGAATTATTAATGGAAGATATCATTTCTGCCTTTATCCAAGAGGAATATCAACCTTCTGAGGAAAATAAAACTCTAATCAACAAAATTACCCACCTTGAATCAAGCAATCATTCAGACAACCCTGACTTATTCACTGAATACCTTGAAAAATGGGACCGTGGCGAATACCACGATTAAGCGGTGATTATATGATTTTGACTGTAACCTTAAACCCTTCCGTTGATATCTCATACACCATCCCCGACCTGCGATTAGACACAACAAATAGAACTGACCAAGTGGGTAAGACAGCTGGTGGCAAGGGGATTAACGTGACTAGGGTCATTCATGATTTAAATAAAGCCGTCACCGCCACTGGTTTTATCGGTGGACATTTAGGTGGAGGCATTGTCTCGGAATTAAATAAAAACGGTATCAAAACAGATTTCTTATCTATCGAAGGTGAAACCAGAAATTGTATTGCCATCTTACATGATGGCCAACAAACCGAAGTATTAGAATCAGGTCCTACCATCACCGATTATGAAAATGCGGCCTTCTTAACCCACTTCAAACAAGCTGTTGGCTACGCTGATGTCATTACGATTTCCGGGTCTTTACCCAAAGGGTTAGAAGAAGATTACTATGTAAAACTGATTCAAATCGCCAACAATTTAGACAAGAAAACCGTGCTTGATACGTCCAAATCTAACCTTTCAAATGTACTAGAAAATTCATTTAAACCTACTGTAATCAAACCCAATATTGAGGAATTGTCCGATTTATTAGGTCAAAAAGTGAGTGCAGATCCAGCCGATTTAAAAGCTGTCTTAGCTGATGAATTATTTTCGGGGATTGAGTGGATTGTCGTGTCTTTAGGAGGCGACGGGGCTTTTGCTAAACATAACAACCGCTTTTATAAGGTAAATATACCAACCATTCCTGTTGTAAATCCTGTTGGTTCTGGTGATGCAACAGTTGCAGGGATTGCAGTGGCCTTAGAGGATAATTTAGATGATATTCACCTACTTAAACAAGCCATGACAACTGGTATGCTAAATACTATGGAGAGTATCACGGGCCATATCGATATCAATCATTTTGATGATTTATTTGATCGCGTGACTATAATCGAATATTAATTCATTTTGTGCTCTTTTCAAGTATACTATGTATTTGAGAAGAGCATTATTTCGTTATATGATATATATACGACCTATTTTCTATGACGATGCTATTGAAGCACTTGCTAATAATAATTGAAAAATACCTATTGCACATTACCGGAAATGAGGTGAACTCAACAATGTTAAAAAAGAAGAGACATGAACTTATCTTAGATTTACTTAAACGTAACGGCACCGTATCCGTAACTGATATCGTCGACAAGTTAAATGTATCAGATATGACTGTGCGACGAGACTTAACAGAACTAGAAGAAAGTGGTTCATTAAGACGGGTTCATGGGGGAGCAATTTCACTAGGGGAATATCCAAAAGAAGAACTATCTCATGACGCTAAGAAAGTCATTAATATTAGCGAGAAAAACCGTATCGCTGAAAAAGCGATTGAGCTAATTAATGACGGTGACATCATCTACATGGGCCCTGGTACCACCATGGAAATCATGGCTCAAAAGATGGAACGGCAAGATTACGAGGTATACACCAACTGCTTACCCGTCTTCAATACCCTGGCTGATAAAGACATCAATGTCTACCTACTAGGGGGTAAAATTAAGAAGAATACCCAAGCTTTTAATGGCTATATCACCCTTGCTGTACTGGAAAACCTAAAATTCCACAAGGCCTTCTTTTCTGCCAATGGGGTCACCAATAACAGCATTATGACTGCCACTCTTGAAGAAGGAAAGACGCAGGAACTGGCTCTGAATAATTCAACTGAGAAGTACCTACTGCTAGACGCCTCTAAAGTTGGTAAAGAGGACTTCTTCACTTACTATTCTTTAAACGACGTGACTGCCGTAGTCATTAATAATGATGAAGACCATCGGTATGAACGCATCATTAATCATTCTAATATTCTACTAGTTTCTGACTAAGAAAAAATCTCGGTTCTATAATAAATAGTGTTGGTGAGATTCAATTGAGTCTCATCGGCACTATTTTTG
>NZ_JVVG01000055.1:0-29929 GCF_001053265.1 Carnobacterium sp. 1290_CSPC | reverse complement strand
TCGCTAATTCCTCCTAGGTATCAATACCTAGGTTTCCTTAGCTGACAGCTTGTAAATGAAATAGATTATTTTTGTAGTGATATGGCTAGTAACCCATTTTTTCTGATTATTAACTTTCAGGTTATGCTTATGCCTAACATAGTCTTAAAAAGCAGTGGGACCGCCCTCACCCTAGTTAGGTTCGAGTCTCCAGAGAGGTCTCTCGCACCTTAATCATATTACTCCTAGACAGGAAGCGTCGTCTTTCGCACTCCTTTTCTCCTTAAACAATTTTTATATCCTTGTTAACAGTTTTCTAAAACCCTTTCCAATTTAAAATGATACAATGGGCTTACCGACAACTACGACCTTAATGGTCATAATCAGTCTGTAGGAGGAAACATACAATGGAAAAGTTTACAAAACGAATTTTATTAACTAGTGGTGTTTTAGCTTTAGGACTTGCCGTAGCTGCACCAAATAAATTAGCAGATAAGATTGCTATTGACCCGATGTTTACATACGGGGAAACTTTAGATGATAGCCAATATACTGAAACAAAAAAATTATTAGGTGTTGAAGATGGCGCGACTGAAATCGAAGTGGCTGTTAATGAATTAAATGACTTATTACAAGATAGCTACCCATACAACCAAGTCTACTCTTCAGCTTATATCACACCAGCTGATAACGATGGTGGCGTAACGGTTGAAATCGAAACACCAGATACAATAACAGATATCACTGAAGCCCAATATGAGAATGCGGCCATTACTGCGGGTGCAATTGACGTAGATATTAAAGTTGCTTCTGCTGTTACAGTAGATGGTTCAGGTGCCTTAGCGGGTGTTTATAAAGCCTTTGAAGATGCTGGTTATTCATTAGATGATGATGCCCGTCAAGTGGCGCAAGATGAGTTAGCGGTAACTTCTTCAATTACACAAGAGAATGAAGATACTGAAGGTTACTCTGATAGCGACATGAACGCTGCGATTGCGGATATTAAAGCGCAAATTGCTGACTTGAAAGACCAAAATGGTGGCTCAATTTCAGTGGATGAAATTACTGTTATCGTGAATAATGTTGTGAATAACTACAACTTAAATGGTGTGATTTCTGAAGACAATATCCAAGCGATTATTGATCAAATGAAAAACTTCTCTAACCTTGAGTTAAGTGAAGAGCAAAAAACACAATTATCTAACTTAGCAAGCTCATTGACTGACGCTGCGAGTAACGTTGCCGCTTCTGCTTCTTCAGCAATTGAAAATGCTGATACTGAGCAATTACAAGAAGATGCTGTAGGCATATGGGACCGTATCTTATCCATTATTGATAACATCTTCGGGACTAGCTTCTCAGATAACAAAGAAAACAATAACGAATAGGCAATCAAACGCCCGTATACGAAAACTATATTGTCTCCAAAACTATTTTTTCTCATCAAAAAATAGCCTTGGAGACTTTTTTTATGAGGTGATTGCAACACTTACACTAAACTACATAGACTGAAAGAAACGCTAAGGTCTATAATAGCTGTATGAGGGAGGGTTTGTCATGTTCAAAGCTAATCGATTCAATTTTCGTATGAATAGTGATTATGTGAAAAGTATGGTCTATGGCGGTTTAGATGGCATAATAACAACTTTTGCAGTAGTTTCCGGCGTGACTGGCGGTGCTTTAGACTTTCAGATTGTAATTATTCTAGGCTTCTCAAACTTATTAGCGGATGGTCTTTCAATGGCTGTCGGTGATTACTTATCCTCTAAGTCAGAAAACGAATTTATCACTAAAGAGATTGAACAGCACCAATCTAATTTCAATTATGATTTTCAATCTGAACTAAACGATTTCAAGGAATATTATATAAACAAAGGACTTACAGAAACGGATGCTTCATCAATTTCAGAAACATTAGCTAAATATCCAAAAGTAATCGAACAAGAGCGTATAAACATGATCTTTGGCACTGCAGAAACAGAAGCGCATCCTATAAATAATGCTTTAGTTACTTTTTTATCCTTTATTTTGTATGGATTTATTCCCTTGATTGCATATGTCTTTGCTTCATCTTCAACATTTCTTATGGAAAATACTTTTATAGTTGCTAGTATTTTAACTGGACTTACGCTATTTATCTTAGGTGCAATCAAATCAAAGTTAACTTTAACAAACTGGGTCCGCTCTGGTATGGAAATGTTATTAGTAGGAGGTGCAACTGCATTAATCGCTTATATGATAGGTTTTATTTTGGGTGGTTAGTATTTTTTAAACAGAGATTACGCTTTACCACTGTAAATGGGGGCAACACGTTTTCTCAATTAGATTTGATTTCCAAGTAAGTGAGTATAAATAAAAAGCCAAGCAATCAAATAATGATTACTCGGCTTTTTTAAAACTCTAATTTGATGGCGTTTCATTTTTATGAGTCAATCTGTTACTTTTAAGGTTAACCTATTAGTTATTTTTCTTAACCAATTCCGGATATAATTGGTTGATTTGTAATTGGTCGTTGATAAGTTTTGAACTTGGATCCATAGTTTCTTTTTGTTTCACTCCTTGGCGCCAATATACTGCAAGTATGATTAGTGTAATGGCTGCCCCGCCCCAGTAGGATAAATTACTTAACCCCAAGTTAAAACCGATAGGCTCACTTAACAAATAAACGACAACGGCATATAACATAAATACCCCTGGCACTAATGTTACGAAGTAGTTTTTACCTTTCAGGAATAAATAGCGCGTTGTTACCAGTAAGGCTAATACAGCTGTAACTTGATTGGCCCAGTTGAAGTAACGCCATAAGATATTGAAGTCCACAAAGGTTAAGAAGAATGAAATTACATAAATTGGTAAAGTGATTGTCATTATCTTTGGTAGTGTATCTTGTTTCATGTGGGTATAATCTGCAATAATAATACGCAATGAACGGAATGCAGATAAACCAGATGATAATGGTAACACAATAACCCCAATAATAGCTAAAGTACCAAATACTGGTCCCAATAATTCTAATGATACGGCATTCACAACTGCTGAAGCAGTACCTGCATCAATCATACCTGATAAAGTTTCACCGTCGAATAAGGCTAATGAAGCTGCCACCCAAATCATCGCGATAACACCTTCAGCAATCATCATACCATAGAAAGTGAAACGCCCCTCACGTTCATTTTCCATTGTACGAGATACCATTGGTGCTTGGGTTGCATGGAAACCTGACATTGCTCCACAAGAAATAGTGAAGAAGATACCTGGGAAAATAGCCAAGCCTTTAGGATGAAAGTTCGACATAGTAGCTGAAGACAATTCAATCATTGAGTGGTCTCCAAAGATCAATGTTAAACCGATTGCTAAAGTCGAAATGATGAGTATTGCACCAAACCAAGGATATACTTTCCCCATTGCTTGGTCGATTGGTAAAACTGTTGAAATAATGAAGTAAATAAAAATAGCAATTATAATGATAATTAAAGCTACATTACCTGGCAACAAGCTTTGAATAAGCGCTGCAGGCGACGAAACGAATACAGTACCTACCAATAATAATAGTAAACAAGCAAATAAGTTAACTACATGCATAGTCCCTTTATTAATATACTTACCTGCTAAAGCGGGTAATTGTGCCCCATTATTTCTAAGAGATACCATCCCCAACATGTAATCGTGGACCGCCCCAGCAAATATACAACCAAAAACAATCCATAAATAAGCGACTGGCCCATATAAAGCACCCATGATTGGACCAAATACTGGTCCTGTACCAGCGATATTTAATAATTCAATAATACCGTTTTTCCATCTTGGCATAGGTACAAAGTCCATACCATCCTGTAAAACTTCCGCTGGCGTCGTCCGTTCTGGATTTGGCTCAAAATTTTTCTCGATATAGCGACCATAGGTGAAGTACCCTCCAACTAAAGCGAGAACACCTATTATAAATGTCCACATAAAAATTTCCTCCCTTTTTTATCAATGTAAGCGTTTATACCATCATATTATCGCGCTATATTGATACAAGTCAATTCTACTTGAAGAAAATCATTGTCACTATATTTATTTGTACATTGCTGTTTTTATTAATATGAGAAAAAGAGTAATTTAAACATTGAGATACAGACCTTCTCATGCCTTATTTTCATTTTACCCTTGTTAGCTTCATGCTTCTCTTATATAAAAAACACAATATGCAGTACAAATTTGTATTCATCTCTAATCCAGATACTTATATGGTTGAGGATAAATAAAAAAAGAGAGGTAGCTTACCATCTGCTACCTCACCATAATATTTTTCCACATTGAATGTTTTAAAAATTATCCCGTAAATTTCTTAAATCTTTAAAAGCCGTGACATCTTCTACTTGCATAAAAATGTTAATGATTTTTTCTCTACCAATAGTTGAAGGATAAGTAGGATGGTTTGCAGCATTTAAAACTTCTGCTTGCCCTAAGGCTTCAGCAAATACTTCATTTTCAGGAAATATTGAATGTGCGAATTTTAAATTGGTTAAGGTGTACTCGTGTCCTGCAAATACAGCGATGTCATCGTCTAAACGGCTAAAAGTTTCTAAGGCATCAAACGCTGCTTGGTAATCACCTGTAAACACGCGACCACATCCCGCTGAGAACATAGCATCACCTGAAAATAGAAACTGATTATCGACAATATAGGCTAAATGTCCTGCTGTATGGCCCGCTGAAAGTAAGGCGGTTACTGTATGACCTAAAATATCTACCTGGCTACCATCTTCCAAAATTGTCATATTGTCAAAACCTGGTACTTCACTTGGAGCATAGATATTAGTTTCTGGGTAGGCCTGGATAATTTCCTCTACACCACCAATGTGATCGTCATGTTTATGTGTTAATAAAATAGCAATTTGACTAGGTTTTTCTACTTCGATATAAGATAAAACTTCTGCTGCTTCACCCGGGTCAACAATCACAACACTATTTGTATCTTCAATCATCCAAATATAATTATCTGCTAATGCATGTATTGGGAAAATATTCATACTTAAACTCCTCACTACTCCTTGTATACTTAGCGTAATCCATATAGAAAGTCATCTTTCTCTTGCATCTTAACATATCCTGCATTCTAATCGCCATTTATCCTACTGAAACATTTTTTATTTATGATAAGGTTCATTATTTTGTATTCTAAAGGCGCGATAAATTTGTTCTGTTAAGACCAATCGCATCAATTGGTGAGGTAATGTCATTTTGCCGAAAGAAACGGCTTGATTCGCCCGCTGGTTGACTGCACTACTCGTACCTAAGGATCCCCCAATCACAAAAAGTAAAGTTGATTTCCCTCGGGTCATTTGACTCTGCATCGATTTAGCTAATTCTGGTGAGGACAGCATTTGTCCGTTAATTGCTAGCAGATAAACATAATCATCCGGTTTTATTTTATTCAAGATACGTTCACCTTCCGCATCCTTCACCATTTCATCTTCCGATTCACTAGCGTTTTCTTTTGTTGGTTCGTCTTTCACTTCAATAATTTCAATCTTCGTATAGCGCGAAAGGCGCTTGCTATACTCTTCAATGCCTTGTTTTAGGTACTTTTCTTTCAATTTACCAACTGAGATAATTTTAATTAACATGCAAAAATAACTCCTATCATGCAAATATTTCGTTATTAACTTTTTTATCTTTTATTCTACTAGATTTTTCTGTTAAAGTGTTTATAATTAATCGTATTTGAAAAATGAATCTTAAAATTTCTTAAAGTCATCAAACTTTATGGGAGGTTATCACAATTAATTTAATACATAGGGTACTGCGTTATTTTCTAAAACCGGTAAGTCAATTATCTAGCGCAAAAAAAATTGCTTTGTCATTTGCTGTCGTCATCTTTGTAGGTTCACTACTACTGAGTCTACCAATTAGCCAGGTGGCCACATCAGATGCAACATACTTTGATCATCTATTCATTGCTGTTTCTGCTGTCTCTGTCACAGGTTTATGGGTTGAATCCATTTTTGATACCTATAATACATTTGGTCAAATTATTATGATGATGTTGATCCAAATCGGTGGGTTGGGCTTAATGACCTTCATCGCGTTAATTTATTTTAGGATTGGCCAAAATGTTCGTATTCGAGACCAAGTTGCTGTGTCTAACGCTTTAAACAATAGTTCATTAAATAATATTTCTAACTGGCTAGGTAAAATTTTCCGATACACTTTTATTATTGAAGGTGTTGGTGCTTTACTCTTTGCCACTTATTTCATTCCTACGTATGGTTTAGGTCGCGGCACTTTTCTAAGTATCTTTATGGCTATCTCTGCCTTCTGTAATGCTGGGTTTGACCCATTAGGAAATTCTTCTATGATAGGTTTACAGACACAGCCTTTGGTTAACTGGACCATTATTTCTCTTATTATTCTTGGTGGTATAGGATTTTCAGTTTGGTTTGATGTGGCTAACCAAATGAAGAAATTCGACCGATCTAGACCAAAATCTGCTTTAAAAAAGGCTATTCGTCAATTACGCCCACATACTAAATTAGCTTTAAAAATGACCATCCTAATTATTACATTAGGCACCTTTCTATTTCTCGCTTTTGAGTGGAACAATTCTGATACGATTGGGAAGATGTCTATTGGTGACAAGTTCATGACCGCTGTTTTTCAAACCGTTACTATGCGTACTGCGGGATTTGCATCTATTGATTATACACTGGCACACCCTGTTAGTATTTTGATATTCATTGTCACTATGTTTATCGGTGGTAGTCCTGGTGGTACAGCTGGTGGTTTAAAAACAACAACATTTGCTTTAGTATTAATGTTAGCTATTGCAGAGATTAGACAAAAAGAATTTATCAACTTTGATAAACACACGATTCCATCAAAACTATTACGTCAGGCACTTGTTATCTTCTTACTATATACCACTTTATTAATTATTGGTTCTGGTTTAATCTTAGCTTTTGATCCTCAGGTGGATTTCTTATATATACTATTTGAAACCATTTCTGCGTTTGCAACCGTTGGTGTAACAGCCAATTTAACACCAACGCTTTCTATGGCTAGTCAAATTATTTTAATGGCATTAATGTTTATGGGACGAATTGGTCCAATGACTATGTTCCTTTCATTATTACCAAGTAAACAAAATAAAAAACGTGATATTAAATATATAAACACAAATATTTTAATAGGATAGGTGTTATAAAATGGGAAAAATGAATCTAGTAGGTATTTTAGGTTTAGGTATTTTTGGTTCTACAATCGCTAAAGAATTATCCGAAAGCGGTGTTGAAATCATTGCTTGTGATCTAGATGAAAAAAATGTAAACCGTTTAGATGGTTACTTAACAGTTGGTTCAGTTGGAGACTTTACTGATATAGAATATATGCGAAACCTTGGTTTTGGCCAATGTGATGCGATCGTTATTTCTACAGGTACCAACCTTGAAGCTTCTGTATTAGGCGTTATTAATGCAAAAGAATTAGGTATCAACCATATCATCTGTAAGGTTAAAAATAAAACAAATCGTAAAGTTTTAGAAGCGCTAGGTGTAAATACCATTGTGCAACCAGAAAAAGAATCTGGCGTTCAAATTGCGCGTCGTATGATTCACTACACCATTGAAGAAATTATTAACCTAGATGACGAAACATCTTTAGTAGAATTCCGTCCACCAGAAGAATGGGTGGGCAAATCACTCACTTCATTGAATACACGTCAACGCTACGACATCAATATCATTGGTATCCGCAAACGTCGCCGTGAAGCATTAACCACAACCTTCCCTGCTGACTATATCATCCAGGCCGATGATATCTATGTCGCTATTGCTAATACTGACAAATTTGAAAAAGCTGACTATTTACGTGAAATTCGTTAATGGCCCTTATGCAACTATTAGGTTGGGACGCTGGTCTCAACCTTTTTATTATTCGTTTACCTAATGTTTATGATTATCCACAGTTTCCACAACCATTAGACGCGATTTATGGGCATTTTTGAAAAAGTACACTCCGCCCCCATAGTTATCCCCACTATCCACATAAAGGTTCACAATTCACAAAGCTTATATCTCAATGTTTTAAGCGGTACCAACATTTTATACACATCCACACCATTTTATCCACATCTATGTGGATAAGGTATGGGGATAAGTGGACAAGTCTCTAAGTTTTCTATCCCTCGATAAATTAAATGATACTTTCCACCTGATGCAAGTTATACCATCGAAAAAGCTCAACCGATATTAACTGACGGTTGAGCTTCATTTATATTATTTAATAATTCTGTGTAATTGAACAGAATTTATTCTTTATTGGGTTGCGGAACTGTTGTTTTGTGGTTGTAACTGTACAGTCGTTGTTTGTAATTCACCATTGCGGTAGAAGGAAACTTCTACACTTGCATCAGATTTTTGTTGGTATAAAGCTTGACGTAATGATGCTGAATCCGTTACAGCTTCACCTGCAAATTCAACGATGACATCATCCGCTTGTAAGCCAGCTGCTTCCGCTGCCGATCCTGCTGATACTTCTGCAACATAAACACCACCATCAACATCATCAGGTAATTGTAAGTTTTGTGATTGATAATCTAATGACACTCGGTTAAGGTCAACCATAGATACACCTAATTCCGGACGGACAATTTCGCCATTGGCTTCCAGTTCACCAATGATTGTTTGCACCTCACCTGCTGGGATGGCAAAGCCCATACCCTCTACTTGGTCACTTGATACCTTCATCGAGTTAATCCCAATCACTTGTCCAGCAGCATTTAATAAAGCACCACCAGAGTTACCAGGGTTAATCGCTGCATCTGTTTGGATAACATTAGCCACCCAGTCAGACGTACCATCACCGTTAATATCAACAGCTACCGAACGGTCTAAACCAGAGATAATCCCTTGCGTCACTGTTGTTGCATATTCAGAACCTAAAGGTGAACCAATGGCAATCGCAGGCTCCCCTACTTTCAAGCTATCAGAATTCCCAAATTCAGCAACTGTTGTCACAACATCTGAAGAAATCTCCAATACCGCTAAGTCAGTCCATGGATCAGAACCAACCACTTCAGCCTCAACTTGGGTACCGTCAGCCATAATAATATTAATCGCATCTGCCCCGTCAATTACGTGATTGTTAGTGACAACATAAGCAGTGTCCCCGTCAACCTTGTAGATGACACCTGAACCCTCAGAAGACGTTTCTAATTCTGAAGACTCTGTTGTAGTTTCTCCTTGAGTTGGTGAAGTAAATCCGAATAAATCATATGTTGAAACAGACTCTGTCATGTTCACAACAGAAACAACTGAATCTTGTACATTAGCTACTGTTTCAGAAACATCCGTAGTCACATCAAGTGAAGCCGATTGGACTGAAGAAGTTGTGTTATCTGCTTGCGCACTAGAAACTGCCTCATCTACAATCGATTGCACTTCTTCTGTTGAAATCTGATCATCCGTATCATTGGCAGTCGTCACAGCATAGCCCACACCAGAAATTAACACAGCAGCAACTGCACCACCAATTAAGCCTGATTGTAAGGCAGTCAATTTACGTTCTTTCTTTTCAGGTCTATGTGGTTCATTTGGGTTTTTAATTGGTTCATCGATTTGGTTATCCACTGATGATGACTGGTCATTTAAATTATTTGGATCATTTGACTGAGACATTTGCTCATCTCCCTCGATTTATATTTTAGACTGTTAGCACTTTGATTATAGTAATTATATTTGAATTGTTTATGACTTTTTACAGGTAAAATTATAAATATTTATAAACATTTATAGAGTATACAAGCTAGTCGGCTTGTCAGGATTGGTGTCATATACCTCAAACTGATCATTTACTCCCATATCTGCCTGAAGCATTGCGGATACGCAAGTTTGGTAGGCAATGGTTTTCATATTATTCTCTTTAGATAAATGGCCTAGATAGATACGTTTCGTTCTATCCCCAATCATATCAATCATGGCTTGAGCACCAGCATCGTTTGATAAATGACCCTCATCGCCAAGGATACGTTGTTTTAAAGACCATGGATAAGCACCCATCCGCAACATATCCAAATCATGGTTAGACTCGATTAAATAGCCATCTGAATTCTTCAACAAGCCAATTAACCGGTCACTCACATAACCTGTATCCGTTAGAATGGTAAACTGTCGGTCATCCTTTTGAAAGGCATAAAACTGCGGTTCAGCAGCGTCATGGCTCACACCATAGGACACAATATCCACATCGCCTAAAGTTAGTATATCACCTTGCTCCATGACATGCTGTTTTTCTACTGGGATAACCCCAACCTTACTCCCAATTGCTTGCCAGGTCGCCTCATTAGCATAGACATTTAAATCGTACTTACGCGCTAGAACCCCCATCCCCTTAATATGGTCTGAATGTTCATGCGTAATAAATAAACTATCAATCTCATTGATATCACGATTAATGCCCGCTAACAATTCCTTCATCTTTTTCCCACTAAATCCTGCGTCCACTAAAATCTTCCGCTTAGGGGTTTCAATATAAGTAGCGTTTCCGCTAGAGCTACTGCCGAGCATGGAAACACGCATTGTAAAATCATTTTGTGCAGTCTCCATGATTGCCTCCTTCTAGATCTAAATACTGTTACTTTTCATTTATTATTCTTTATCTTATCACCGACTATTCAGCGACGTCATCATCCGAATCTTCCTCAGCCTGTGGTTGCCACTTCAATTTCTCTAACTGTAAATGGTCAATTGCTTGTGCCGAACCCATCAAAGGTAACTGCACAACCTGCGCCTCTTGTCCCAGCGCCTTAGCAACCTTCACATTCGACCCCGCAACCCAAGCATATAAATATTGATGGTCCAACCACTCTGCCGATTGACGGCCCCAAGCATCCGGATTCATTAACTGGCTGCCGATGCCCTTCAAATAGCCCTGCCACAACTTGAATAAGGATACCCCTTTTTCACTCCGCATTGGTAAGACATTTTTTTGTAAAAGGGCAACCAAAGCCACGCTGACAACCAGCAATAACGAAGCCCATACATTTAAAGCTTGCAGCTGCAATTGCCAGTAAATCACGAAACCTGTTCCAAATAACCATGCTACCATATAAAGGGTTAGAATAGCCATGTAAACTTGATTCATTTTACTATAAACACCGTCTTTGGTTAAGGGTTGTTTAGCTACTTGGTTAATCTTACGGACTAATTTCCGGCCAAATCGTGACATCATCGTTACCTTGCCCGTATTGTTAAAAACTAAGTCATTTAAAGACACCACATCACGACTGGTTTGGGTATTTTCTTGAAGCCTCGTTAATAATAATTGACCTGCTGGATTATTGACTTCCTGTTTCAATGTTGATACTTGAATATCCGTTAATTGGCCACGTTTATTAACTTCAAAATGGGCCGCAAAAACTTTTGCTTGAATCATCTCTAAAACTAACAAGACAATCTTTTGATGGTCCGAATACCCTTTACCCATTAACCGGGCCACAGTTTGCGGACCGTAAGCATTGGGTTGACTCGCCACGAAGCCTTTCTTATTCGGCACCGCAATCACAATTTGGCGCTTCTTCATATATAAATAAATGGTATAAGCAAAAATTAAGACAAATAAAGTCCCCGCCACAGCCCATATTTTCATGGTTTGGCGTTTTTGTAAACTAGTCGCTGCTTTTTGGCTAGCCTGCATACTTTCAATTGTCGCTTGTCCTTCTGAATCTGCCCCCACCTTTTGGTTATCAGGTAGAATGGACACTGGCATGTACATTTGAAGGGCCACGCTTTCATCAGCTTTTAAGTTATCTACTGTGATTGTAAATGATTTTCTATCGTCAGCCCATTGCAAGTCCGTTTTGCCAGGACCTGAAATGATTAAATCAGATTGGTCTTCCGGCACGGCTTGCGGGAATGTGACAGTTAAAGTGGCTTGATCGACGTCATAGGGTAATGCTAGAAAGCTACTCTTTAAAATCGTCCACTCAGAATAATTGGTCCAAGCATCTGAAATCGTCGCTGAAACCTGGGTAATATGTGGTGCATTCGTCACCGTATTGTAGATGGTGATGTCCGCCCCTTGATCATCGGCAGTAGAAACCGTAAAAGTCCCCACTTCATTTGAATCACTCTCCACAAAAGTGAAATAAGAATCCGCCGACACACTCTTCATTTCCACGCCAAGATTGGCCAACTTACTCATATCAGTCAGGGCAATCCAGTGGTTAAATTCCTCAACCGTCCCCTTCACATCAAAACCAATCATTTCATCTTGTTGCATGGTCCCATCAGCTTTTACATTCACAGTCGCCGTATAGTCACTCACCGACACATCCGCTAGTACGCCTGTCTTATCCCCCGCAAAAAGGAACATTGCCACTAAGCTGGCTAGGATAATCGTAAACTGGTGCCAGCGGTTACTGACTTTTTCTTGATAATTTTGAAACATGAATCGTCCTCTTTCCAATTATTGGGTCATAATTGCCCCATTGATACCATCTACAAATACACGCTGCGTCGTCCCTTCATTCGTGTGAATCAATAGGGTCCACACTGGGTGGTAGAGGGTCATTTCATCAAGCACTAGGGTTACGCGGTATGATAAGAATGAACGCACAATCGTTGATTCATCTGGAATGCTGTTGTTTAAATAGGCATTTTCAAGGGCCTGTTGTTCACTAATGACCGTCCGTTCCTCGCCTTGAGTCGCAGTACCACCAGCAACCGTCTGGTCATAGGCGTAGACTGCAAAATCATCATTCACCTGAAACACAATTTCTCCAGTTCCATCCGCAATCACTGCACCCGATGCCGTCTCTTGCATGTAAGTCACCCTACCTGCATTCTTATCATAGCTAATAAACCGGTATTGGTTTCCTTGATAAATTTCACTATTAATAAATTGATTCAAGCTGGCTAAGGCAGAATCAGAAAGTTCCCCTGCAGGTGTTTCACCAGTCACCCCTTCCAGTTGAATGGGGGTATTAATCTGTCCTAAGATTTGATTACCATTTACTTCAACACTTTGCGTATCTTCTGTGACGGCTAACACATCTTCTTCACTTAAGGTTGTATTCAAGGTCCTAATAAAGGGAATCCGCAAGACCTCATCTGAAATCTCATCATAATGAATATTATTGGCTTTAAATTCCGTCACAATATCCAATGTCTGATTTTCAATCGCTTGATTCGATGTCCCCACATACTTATTCATAAAAATATTAATCAGAAATACATCTAAAATCAGGAAGGCTAGAATAAAAATGATTTCTACTTTTTTAAAATTCATCGCTAGCTCTCCTCCTCATCACTATCTGATACTGGCGGATTCAAAAATTGAGAATAATCAGTTTCATCTACATCAGAAGAAAAAGATTCCGAAATACTTTCGTCTAACTGGGTCTTCACTTCTTCCTCACTCACCTGTCGGCCTAGATTGTCAAAATAAAGAGATAAATCAACGGCCTCATCAGATTCAGTATAAGTAGTTTGCAGTGATGGATACTGACTCATATCAATTAAATCTTCAAGCATAAACCACTTATTACCAATTTGAACATGCCAAGACGGGATTAATTCTACTAGGCGGCTCGTTTCAGGATTCTGTACCCACCGATAGCCTAAGACCAATTCCGAAATGTCCCCATTAGGATAACCTGCATTATTCAGTAAATTCAAAGCGTCCGCACCTGCCATAACCGTATAAGATTCTGATAAATCAGTCACCTGGGTTTGAATAGTCAAAGCAGACATATAAATATTTTGAATGGTATTACTAGACATGACAAACTGGGCTTTTGAGACATAATTATTCCCAAAAACCGGCAGTGAATGTACATACTTACGGTAAGTAATCATTTCACTTTCGTCGTCACCATTAGACTCTACATACAGCCATGATGTTTGGTCAGCTAAAATATCCGCCATGGCAGCAGATGTGACCTCAATTTGTTGATTTAAATTCGTTTCTTCCGCTTTCGTACTATCTTGTAACAAGACTACTTCAAAAGTTTCCATATTGATCGTTAACTGACGACCTTCTGTATAATAGCGTGAAATTTTATTCATTGAATAATCATGGATATCTTCTGGTGTTTCAAAGAAATGATTCAAGAAGTAAGTTGTTGGTTGACGCTCTTGTAAATAAGTTAACTGGTCAATTTCTTGTGCCTCTTTTGATACATAAGACACCCCATTGGCTAGGATAACTGGCACAACTGGTGCCATTAAGCCTTCATATGAAGATAAATAATCATGGACCCGGGCCATTACATCATCTACACTATCTGAAATAGTCAACGAATAGGCCGTATCAGTCACATCATTCAATAGATAGACTTCATTGGTTTCCATAACATAAATATAAGAAGTGATTGAAATTTCCTGTAATTCTTCAGGAAGTCTAGACACATCCGAAATCAACAAGTTAATCGGTGTTTCATTGTTCAATTTATCTTCAACATAAGGTTGGGTTTGGACGTAGTTGCGGATATTGTAGGCAGAATCTTCTTCGATTTCACTATCATAGTCGAATCCTGCAGCAACATGTTTTAGCTCTTTAATCGCTGGCCTATTATCAATCGCTACGTATTCATCCGTCTCACTATGTAAAATTAAGGTCTGAGACGCTGTAATTTCAACTTCTTCAGTGGAATTTTCGTTTGTTGTTTCATTAGATATCGCCATATTATTCAATTCAGTAGTTGTTTCTCCATTACTTTCTTGATTAGCCTGACTAAACAAGGCATTTAAGGCACTAGGCCCATAGAGGTTACTGACTGAAGCAGCAACCGATACAAGCGCTAGTATGGCAAGTATCGCATGAAGGATCCAATTCCATTTATTATTCTTCATCGGCCCATTCATCCTCCCCTGCCCAATCATCACTATCAAACTCCTCAAATGGAAGTGAGATAAAGAATGTGGTTCCTTTGTTTTCAATCGAATTTACCCAAATTGTCCCGTTATGCAATTCAATTTCTTCCTTTGCGATGGATAACCCTAACCCGCTACCACCTTGAGCACGTGAACGCGCCTTATCTACTCGGTAGAAACGATCAAATAGGTGTGGAATCGATTCTTGAGGGATACCTAACCCTTGGTCTTGAATACTTAAGACCAGTTGGTTATGTGTGGACATTAAACGTACATAGATTGTCCCACCGTCTGGCGAGTATTTAATGGCGTTATTCATAATATTATCGATAACTTGAATTAACTTATCTTGGTCAATTTCTACCCAGACCTCTTCTTCCATTAATTCACGTTTAATAATATAATTTTTACCTTCATAATCTTCAGATTGAAGCATCATGTCAAAACGGTCTAAGATATGGTTCACTAAGTCTTTGAAAATAATCAACTCTCGGTTAATCACCTGTTGCTTAGCGTCCATTCTAGAAAGATGTAGTAAGTCTGAAATCATCCGAATCATACGGTCAGTTTCAGTTTGAATAACGTTCAAGAATTCAACCGCTACTTTTTCATCTTTAATGGCCCCGTCAACCAATGCTTCACTGTATGAACGCACACTCGTTAGTGGTGTACGCAACTCGTGTGAAATATTTGAAACGAATTGCTTACGGTCATGTTCAATTTTTTCATGTTCCGTAATATCCGTTAATACCCAAACCAAACCGGAAATAAAGCCCGATTCTCGTTGAATAACTGAATACTCAGCGCGAATAATTGTTTCCCCTTCATCATTTGCATAATTTAAGAGGATGGATTCATGTTGGTCAAATAATTCTCTGAATGAGAAACGATCAGAAAGGTCTAGGGCTTCAATAATAGATTCCCCAATCACCTCTTCTTGTGTCTTATTCAAAATACTCAATGACCGGTCATTAATAATGGTAATTTTCCCGCGTCGATCGGTGGCAATAACCCCATCCGTCATATGACGTAGGACTGAATCCAACCGCTGCCGCTCTGCTTCAGTTAGGTCTTGTGCATCCCCAACACGAACAGATAGGTAGTTGATAGATTCTGCCAACTGTCCAATCTCATCTTCTGAATTGATATCCAAAGTAGTTGAATAGTTTCCTTCAGCAATTTGCTTGGTTTGATCGCGCATTTTTTGTAGCGGATTGATGATCTGACTAGAGATTAACATCGCTAATACTGTCGTAAATACAAGTGAAATACCTGATGCAATCAAGAATAGAGACATAATATTTTGAATCTGACTATAGATAGTCTCTAGATTTGCAGTCACATTTAAAATACCAATCATGGCTCCTGAAGATGCCGTAGAAAAAATTGGTGTCACAAATTTTTTGATGCGAATTTCTTGATTGGAATCATAGCCTGACGTCTCACTACGAATACCTGTATATAACGTTTCTTCTATATCTTCATCCACCGTTCTTTGCCCAATATAGGCTTGCGAAGTGGGGTTAGAAGTAGCTAATAAGAAACCATTGCTATCGAATAATTGAATTTCTAATACACTATCATTATTAAAGCGACGCAAGATTGAATTCACCTGCGTCTCTTTTTCATCCTCATTCAAATCTTCATCTTCCATCACCGACTGAATATTATCAATGATAAAAGTGGTCTGACTCGTTACTTGGTCATCAAACGACGTTAACATTTCAGTTTCTAGTGAACGAATAAAATACGCTCCGACAATTTGGAGCGAAATTAGTAGCGTTAATATAAAAATAACAGGTATTTTGAAATGAATAGATTTGAAAAAAGGAATCCCAGATTTCTTCCTTGTTTTTGGCATGACTGACCTCTATTCTTGAGTTGGAATTTTAACGAAATAACCAACGCCCCGTCTGGTAATTAAAATCTTAGGATGACTTGGATTTTCTTCGATTTTTTCGCGTAAACGTCTCACAGTTACATCCACTGTACGGACGTCACCAAAATAATCATAACCCCAAACCGTTTGAAGCAAGTGCTCCCTAGTCATTACTTGGTTAATGTGTTGTGAAAGATAATGTAGCAACTCAAATTCACGGTGTGTTAACTCAACATCTTCCCCATTTTTAGAAGCAATATACTCATCCTCATGGATCAATAAATCGCCAATTTCAATAATATTGTCATTCTCCGTCACTTCGTCAGCTACTACTGGTTCAGCAACTACCGCAGTACGGCGAATATTGGCTTTTACGCGCGCCATTAACTCACGGTTTGAGAATGGTTTGGTCACGTAATCGTCCGCTCCTAATTCAAGCCCCAATACCTTATCAATTTCACTATCTTTAGCAGTTAGCATAATGATTGGCACTTGGCTATCTTTACGGATTTGACGGCAGACTTCTAGCCCGTCGATTTTTGGTAACATCAAATCTAAGACCACTAGGTCGGGTTGGAATGATGCGAATTTTTCTAAAGCTTGTTGCCCATCATAGGCAGTATCTATTTCATAACCTTCATTTTTTAAGTTGAAAGATATAATATCTGAGATTGGTTTCTCATCGTCAACAATTAATATTTTTTTCATTAATGTGCTCTCCTTGATTGTGAACATATGATCTTGGAAAATTTGCTAGAACTTATCACCTTATTTTAACACCTTTAGGTGAAAATGCCAATAATGCCTACTAAAGGGCTTTCATATCTATTGACATTTGCTTTTGATATCAAATTTTTCTAATAAAAAAAGGCCGAGGGGGTAATCATTGAATCTCTACCCGAAAACTGAACACTCAAAAAAAAGAGTGTTGTAAGTTTTCGGGTTATTTTTATGCAAAATTTTCGGTATACTCTATTTGAGTTATACAGAAGGGAGTGGGCAGATTGAGTAAAAAGATATACAGCCAAGCTGAGATTCAAGTTTTAAGAAACAATCCTAATGTGAAAAGTGTGACAGAGAAAAGTATTACCTATTCATCAGAATTCAAAATAAAGGCCATTAAACAAAGCAAACAAGGCATGACATCCACTCAGATATTTGAACTTGCTGGACTTCCTTCTCATTTAATCGGAAAAGGAAAATCCGATCAATCACTATCACGTTGGAAAAGATTATATAAAGATCACGGAGAAGATGTATTGTTACAAGAGACTCGTGGTTCAAAAAATAATGGTCCCTATGGACCAAGAGAACAATTATCGTTACAAGAGGCACTAGACAAAGCAAATGCCCGTATAGCCTATCTAGAGGGGAATCTTGAACTAGTAAAAAAATTAGAACAGCACGAGAGGAGCGTGAAAAACGACAAAAGAAACGACTTAAGTAAACAAGAACGCTTTAGATTAATTAACCAAATTATTCGTGAGAATCAACTTGCTGGAATGGTGAATCATTTATGCGACCTTGCAGGGGTAAGTAAAAGCGGCTACTATTACTGGCTAAATAGTAGCGATAAACGTGCTGAGCGTGAACAAAATGATTGGGAAGATTTCCAATTGTTATATAGAATTTTTCTGGATAAGAAGAAGTGTGGGATTGATGAAATAAAAATGGCATTAGAAACTGAATACGATGTAGTAATGAATCATAAAAAAATCAGAAGAGTTTTGCGCAAGAATAACATCATATCATCAATACGAGCAGCGAAACCATACCGTAAAATGATGAAGGCAACCCAAGAAAATGCTACCAAGAAAAACCTTGTCAATCGTCAGTTTGATCAAGGTATCCCGTACAAAGTATTTCTCACAGATATCACTTATCTTCCTTATGGAAGTGGACAATGGGCCTATCTTTCAGCGGTTAAGGATGGTGCTACCGGCGAGATTGTTGCACATCACTTCTCAACTAGCTTAAAAATGAATTTAGTTTATGAAACGCTAGATAAATTAAATAATGTGATTAAGGATATGCCAGTAATGGAAAGGTATATCCACTCAGATCAAGGGGTTCATTATACCTACCCTATTTTCCAGGAAAAAGTTGAGAATATGGGGCTAATACAGTCTATGTCGAGGCGCGGTAACTGTTGGGACAATGCACCTATGGAATCATTCTTTGGTCATATGAAGGACGTTGTATTATCTGAAAGAACAGAAACACTACAAGATCTTTGGTATGCAGTTGAAGATTATATTGAATTTTACAACAATCGTCGCTATCAGAAAAAATTAAAAAAGATGACCCCGACAGCTTATCGGGATCATCTTTTGTGGGTAGCGTAACTCTCTTTTTTTATT
Source organism: Carnobacterium sp. 1290_CSPC (assembly GCF_001053265.1). Lineage (NCBI taxonomy): Bacteria > Bacillati > Bacillota > Bacilli > Lactobacillales > Carnobacteriaceae > Carnobacterium > Carnobacterium sp. 1290_CSPC. The sequence goes on along the minus strand of NZ_JVVG01000055.1, from coordinate 10,856 downwards.
TGTTCAGTTTAACGGTAGGGTTTCACATCTCGACCTTTCATATTTTATATTTAAAAGATTGCTTAGTTATAAGCAGCCATACTTACAGCAAATGATGGTGCCCAGTATGGATTGATTGATTCTGAGTGAACTGTTTCCCCAGGACGTTGTGAATGGATGTATTGTCCATTACCTAATGAAATTGCTACGTGGTATGGAGAACCATAAGAACCCCAGAAAATTAAGTCGCCTGGTTGTGCAGATGAAACTGAGATTTTTGGACCAGCGTATTGTTGTTCACCAGTGTAGCTACCAACGTTTACGCCGTAAGTTTGTTTGTAAACATAGTTTACGAAACCTGAACAGTCAAAACCTGAAGGTGTTTTACCACCCCATAAGTAAGGTACACCAACTTGTGCGTAAGCATTGTTTAATAATGCTGTTACGTTACCAGTTTGTGCTTGAGCTGCTGCCTCTGCTTCGGCTGCTGCTTCCGCCGCTGCTTGTGCTTCCGCTGCCGCTTGTGCTTCTGCTTGGGCTGCTGCTTCTGCTTCCGCTTGGGCTGCTGCTTGTGCTTGAGCTGCTGCCTCTGCTTCGGCTGCTGCTTGTGCTTCCGCCTGAGCTGCTGCTTCTGCGTCCGCTTGCTCTTGAGCCTCTACTTCAGCTGCCGCTTGTGCGTCTGCTGCTGCTTGCGCTTCTTCTTCTGCTGCTAAAGCTTCTTCTGCTGCAACTTGTGCTTCGATTTCTGCGTCAGCAGTTTCAGTTTCTTCTACTGTATTTGCAACTGGTGCAACTTCAGCTTCTTCTGTAGCTACTGTTGATTCAACAGATGCTACTTCAACAACCGTTTCAGTTTCTTCTACTACTGGTGCTTCTTCAACAGCAGGTGCTGCAGCTAGGCCAGGAATAGCCAATGATTGACCAACTAAGATCAAGTCAGATGATAAGTTGTTTTGCGCACGTAATTCAGACGCTGAAACGCCAAATTGACCTGCAATTTTGTTGATAGAGTCGCCAGCAACTACAGTGTAGTTACCATTTACGTCTGCTACATAGTTGTTAACAGTTTCTTCTACTACTGGAGTAGCTTCTACTTCCGTTTCAACTGTTTCTTCAGCTACAGGAGCTGTTTGTTCTACTGTTGTTTCTTGAGCTACTTCACCTTTAACTTTTAATTGTTGACCAACTAAAATCAAGTCACCTGAAATACCATTTAAATCACGTAAGTTTTGTGCTGTTGTGTCAAAATCTGCAGCGATTTTGTTTAAAGTATCACCTGTAACAACTGTGTATACATTAGAAGCATCTGCAACACGTTTAGTGCTTGCTACTACTGGTGCATCAACAGTTGGAATATTTAAAGAGTGACCTGCGATAATTAAATCTTGGTTATCGATTGTGTTCACTTCTATTAAGTCTGCAATTGATAAGTCAAATTTGCGTGAAATAGCGGATAAAGTATCACCTGATTCGATTGTATATACTTCGTCTGCTGAAACATTAGTGGTTGCAAAGGCTGCTAAAGCCGCTGACGTCGCTAACGATGTCCCTACCATTCTTTTTACTGAAAACTTCATTAAATTTCTACCCCCTGAAATTACTGATTACAATAGCTATTATATACAAGCGAACCGCAATTTTCCGTAACAATCAGGTTACAAATCATTTACTCTTTCTTACACAAATCCTTAATTTTACGCTATACTCCGCTAATAAAATTTACCTTACTTGAACTAAAATCACAAAAAAATAATAAAAAAATTTAAAAAAGGTTAATAAATCAATCTTTTAAGAAAGTCTTAAATTCAAATTAAAGATTTCTATTTTAAATATAAACGCCATATTTATGTAACAATAACGTAACATTGGTTGCAATAAATGTAAAAAAACCTCTTTAAAGTAGTATCGATATCCCATCCATACCCTTCAAGGAGGCATTATTTAAACAAGTTTCCCTAAAATAAACCAAATATAATCATGATTGCGCCCGGTACATTATTCAAGAAATGAATAAAGATGGCATCATTGATATTTTTCTTCCGCCAATAAGCCATAAAACAAGCCGCCCCGATTCCTGCATATATAATGAAAGAAATGAAGTTACCTGAAAGATGCATACTTGAAAAGAAGATTGAAGAGATGATAATAGCTGCAGAGAAGAAGCTATCCTTGAACATCCCTTTACTGATCATACCGCGGAAAATGATTTCCTCCATCACTGGGGCCATAGTAATCACGGTTAAGCCTAGGTTTAAGGCCACTAGGATATTGCTATTACTACCTAGCAAACCAAAAATCATATCATCATTTACCGTCGTCTCTACTCCGTACATGTTACCCATAATGACTGACATAATCATTTTAAAGGCTAAAACACCTGCAAAAATGGCTAAGTCCTTTATAATATCATCCCAAGTTAAACCCACAACATTTTCTGGATTTTGCTTTTGGTATCGGCGATAAAACCAATAGCTCACAGCAAACATATAAACAATACTTAAAATGCCCAATATCGTTAACCAGGTATTATCCAAATAGTTACCAAACATGACGTATAATTGAGGTATCGAGACCATTAATGTATAAGCAATCGTCCACAAAACAACCTTAGCCGCGCCAACTATCCAACTCGTCCACTTCTGTCTAGTTGGATCTTGATAATAAGCATCCGTATTTCGATTCTTCCTTTTCCCCATATGATACCCCTAACTTTTTTGTTGATTACAACTTTCTTATATATATGACTTACTTATTTTTTATATCAAAATAAATTATCCTAACCTTACCATATCTGAAAAGTGAATTCACTAGACTAGTGAGAATACTTTCAAAAACTAATAACCATTAACAAGTGTAACGATATTTAAAACGATTGCACTGTAGTTAGAAGCATATGTAATTGTAGTAGTGACAATGATATGAAAATACATGTTAGAAAAACTATAGCCTTGAAAACCTAGCATTTCTTCAATAAGCGTTTATTCATTCCTTGAGTAAATAAAATGGGAAGAGTTTTTTGTCTCTTCCCATTTTCAATTCCACTTGTATTATTTGCAGTACGCTAGATTTCCGAGTTAAACCTTAAGCAGAAGTTTTCCTAGCATGCCTTCGCGGTGAAGCAAGTATGTCCTACCACATATCAGAGTGTTCGGAAGCACCCCGTTACATTCTGAATCGTCAGGCAATGATAGGAAAAAACTGAAACCAAAAGTTTACTAGAAATTTTATTATTCTGCTGAAAATTCGAATGTGTCGTTTTTATGCTCTTTTAAGTTCATATAGAAGCCACTACCTTCATATACTTGAAGAGCGACAACTAATTTCCGGTCTTCTTCATCAGGATAGACATCCTTTACATATGGATTGTCTTTTAGAATATCCTCTAAGTAAGATTGATCCACTTCACGCACTTTACCTTCAATAGTAATGGCTTGAATCCCATTTTCGTCATTTGACATAGCTGAAATTGATACATGCTCATTTGCTTGTAATTGAGTATAGAATTCATTACCTGGTTTAGTCATAAAGAAAATCCCATTTTCATTCGCCACACCAACATTCGCAAACCGTGTACGAGGTTTCCCTTCACTATCTACCGTCGCAAAAACCGCTGCACCCATATTTTCTAAGATTGTCATGTAATCTTGTAATGCCATTTTTCAACATCTCCTTTATAATCTTACTTTCTTCTATTGTATCGCAAAATCCCATATTTCTTTAGTAAAACCTAAGTCAAAAATCTATTAAAAACTGGAAAATGATAGGGTTACCGTTTGCCAGTTTATGGTGTCTAAACTCTATCGAATGGTGTATTATCACTTGCGCCCTACGTAGAACTTGTACTCACCAGACTCGACGATAAAGTCATGAGCGCTATTGACCCTTAGGCCTAGTGGGTGGTTGGCGGGCAGTCTTCATGTCTTCCCCTTCTGTTGCGACTAACCGTGCCATGATAACAACTGCATCTGCTTTTTTAACAGCTTCTTTAGCGTCTGCTAAATTGCTTAAGTCATCTGCTACAACAAATGTGTTCACGGTTGAAGTTGAACCTAAGTTTGCTAAAACATGCTTCACTCCTTGTTCAGGGGCCATTGTATATAATAGGTCCCCCGTTTAGATTTTGAAAAAGCAATATTCAAAGTTCTTCACAAAACCCTCCCCTTAAAAGTACCCGCTACCAGCTAGTTCCTAATGTTTGCATTTCCTCCTAGCTGTCGCTATATTTGCAAGTGAATAAAAGCTGAAGCCAGTGATTGAATGCGAGGAAATACCATTGAAAACAACCATTAGAAGACGACAAATTGGGGAAATCCCCTTACTAGAAGTCGTTCCATTGGACCAGCGAAACGCCCCCTTACCCTTGATTGTCTATTATCATGGCTGGCAATCCAATAAGGAACTAAATTTAACCCAGGGGCGAAAGTTAGCAAAAGTAGGTTTTCGGGTCCTGTTACCAGACGCCATGAACCATGGTCGCCGCAAGCAAGCCATATCTGCCATCCCATCATTGACTTTTTGGCAAAGTATCCAAAGTAATTTATTTGAATTTGGGGCTATTATCCAACATTTCAAACGACTCAACTTGGTCTTAGATGACCGGATCGGGGTTGGCGGGACTTCTATGGGCAGGTTTACGTCGTCTGCTTTACTGACCCACCATCCAGAAATTAAAGTAGCGTCTTGTATGATGGGGTCACCTACCCCTATCCAATACCGAGAGCGACTGATTGAACATGCCAGCAGATCATTTAACCGGTTTGTGCCAGATGATTTAAGAGATTTGACGGCTTGGGTTGACCGGTATGATTTGTCTACCCAAGTTGACAGCTTAGGGGGCAGACCCTTCTTGATTTGGCACGGCGAACGTGATTGTCGGGTTCCTTATGACCAGATTGCGGGGTTCGTAAAAGACAACAACCACTTGGTCAATATCATTTTTGTACACGAGGATGAAGACCATTTGGTTAAGACAGAAACAATGGATATGATGACGACTTTCTTCTTAGGCCATTTATAGGATTGTCCTCATCGCGAAAAAAGGACAACCTTTCCTAGCTGGGGTTAGCTAAGAGGGTTGCCCTTTTTCAATGATTTAGATTTCTATTACTAAGATTTTTATTACTCAGCTTTTAATGCTGCTTTTGTGATGTAGTTGTATGGTTGGTTGAAGTGAGGTAAGAAGAACAAGTCTAATAATGCTAATTTGTCGACTGTTAATTGTTCTTGCACTGCTAATGAGAACATGTGGATTCCCATTGATATGTCAACGCGTGATACCATTTGCGCACCTACGATACGACGAGATTCTTCTTCGTATACGATACGTAATTTAACTTCGCCATTTTCTTCTGCTGGCATGAAACCTGGTAATTGTGTATCTTCGATGTCTGTGTAGTTTACTTTCAAGCCGTTTTTCTCTGCTGCACGTACTGATAAACCAGTAGATACTAATTTCAAGCCAAAGATTTCGATACCGTTTGAACCTTGAATACCAGCACCTTCTACGTGGTTACCTAAGATATTTTGACCTGCAACGATACCTGAACGAACAGCGTTTGAAGCTAATGCAATATAAGCTGTGTCATTTACAGCGTTTGAGTAGTTAGTTGCACAGTCACCTACTGCGTATACTGAGTCGTCGTTTGTTTTGAATGTACGGTCTACTAAGTAAGCGCCGTTAACAAATGTATCTAAGTGGTCTGCACCTAATCCAGCGTTTGGACGGAAACCGATACAGTTGATGATAACGTCAGCTTTGTATTCGCCGTTAGTTGTTTTAAGACCTGTTACTTTACCGTTTTCACCTAAGTATTCTTCAGCTAATTCACCAAAGTGAGTGTGTACGCCGTTAGCGCGTAAGTTTTCGTCCATCGCTACTGCGAAGTCTACATCGTAGTAGTTCATTAATGAATGTTCTTCTGCGTCGAAGATGTGTACTTCTTTACCGCGACGAGCTGCTGCTTCAGCGATTTCAACACCGATGTAACCAGCACCGATAACACATACAACGTTAGCGTCGTCTGCTGCTAAGGCTTTGTCTACTTCTTGACCTTCTTGGAATAATTTTAGGAAGTGTAATCCTTCTAAGTCGTTACCTGGTAATTTAGGTGCGATTGGAAGAGATCCAGTTGCTAAAACTAATTTGTCATAGTTTTCTTCTAATTTTTCACCTGATTTAGTTTCTGCGTAAACAACTTTATTTTCAAAGTCGATTTCTTTTACTTCAGTTTCTAAAGATACTTTAGCACCTTTAGCTTCGAAATCTGCAGCTTTTGTATAGAATAACCCTTCGTAGCTATCGATTTGACGACCTACCCATAATGCGGTCCCACAACCTAAGTATGATAAGTTTGAGTTACGGTCTATTAATGTAACTTCTACGTCTTGATCTGAATCTAATAATGTATTTGCTGCTGAGATACCTGCATGGTTAGTTCCTACTACTACAACTTTCATTAAATGTTTCCTCCTCGGTGTACATATCGTTTGCTCATTTATTTACAAGCACAGAATAACACCATTTTTTTTGGATGACAAACCAAAATTGTATAATTTATAAAAGCTCACAAAGTCCATAGCAAGCAATTTTGAAGGAAAGTTTGTGAAAAACTTATTAAGACCCTTTATTTTCGGGCTAATTATTGCAATTTTTGTTATTTTTTTAAAAATAATCATTTTTTACTTCAAATTCGCTTTTTCACAAATTCGGGTGTTTTTGTACTTTTTTTGTATTTTTATAGATTTTGAACCTAGCTAAATGAAAAAGACGCTCACAATTAAGTGGCGTCCTTTCTTTTTATATCAACGTTTTTCGCATTTCAACCTTGTGAATGTGTCGCATGTGAAAAAGTTTGTACATTTTTATACGATATTACATCTTATCGATTTCTTCCTCAGTCAAAGCTTGGTGGCGTAAACTCTCTAAAAAGCGCACTGGCAGATCCACATCTTGCTCCCCAGTTTCTTGACTAACCTGCTCGCGGTATCTGACATCAATCTTGATAATCTTATAGATTGAAGCAAGAACCGGCACCCCGATTAACATACCAGGAATACCCATCAAGCCCCCACCAACAGTTACAGCGAATAACACCCACATAGATGGTAGTCCAATTGAATCCCCCACAACTCGTGGATAGATCAAGTCCCCTTCTAATTGTTGGACAAATAAGACGAAGATGAGATAAATCAAGGCGTAGGTTGGGTTTAAAGCGAGTAGGATCAAGACGCCGACCGCACCCGATAGGAAGGCACCAATAATTGGAATCAATGCCATTACACCTTGTAGGACGCCCAACATCGCAGCATAAGGAACTTGGAGAATAAATAACCCGACTGTCACTAAAGTACCCAAGATGATTGCTTCAATAACCATTCCTGAAATAAACTTAGAAAATGTTTCATTAGCAACTCGAGCCACATTTTCAATTAATTGGTGGATATCATCGCGAACATAAACCGTTAGCAATCGTTCTACTTGTTTGGCTAATTTTTCCTTTGAGAAGAGAATATAAATTGCAAACAAGATACCCAAGAAGATATTAGTTACTGCACCAACAGAAGTGGTTAATACCGAAACAGACGTCGTCGCTAGACCTGAAGCTACATTGTTAATGCCACTTGCCACATTAGAGAAGATACTACCCCAATCGAGATTCGCTTTGTTTGCTAAGTCGTTCACTAAAGGAACCAAAGCATCTTGATTATTAAACCAATTTGTTAGATTTTCAATAGTCTCAGGTACCACTTCAATCAACGTCATAATCGCAGACGCCAATTGTGGTAACACAATTACAACCGTCGCTGCTATCACTAAACAGACAACTAAGATAGCTAAAATAATAGCAACTGGTCGCCTAGATGCTTTCAAATACTTATTTTTTGCATTCGGGTATAAGTATTTTTCAAGCCAGGTCATCAATAGGTTAAGGACAAAGGCAATCATCCCACCTAAAATTAAGGGGAAAATCACTGACCAAATCATAGAAACTGCTTGGACAAGATATGACCAGTTGATTACGGCTAATATAAATACCGCAATCAAGGCCAACCATTGGACCCCTTGTTTTGTTGGACCATTTAATTTTTTCAATTCAATTCAACTCTTTCTCTACTTTAATATATATATTTTAGCATATTATGCTAAAACTAGGTTAGTTAGAATAGTTGAATTAATCGGACCAAAATACGGTGTTAAGTCAATATCTGTTCAATCACTCGCTACTACATCTTCCCCTAATGTGCAACCTACGAGTAGGTTTTCTATATCTGCAACATTTTTCTTTTCAAAAAAATCACCATAAATTCGACATTTTTGAATATGCCCCTTGACAACTTTTAAGTTGACTTCAAGTGTTCCAACAACAAGATCCGTGTTAACGGGATTGCCCCAGGTGCAATCGCTACAAATATTGCCTCAACAATGACCAACTTAAGTGACTTTGGGAACGCCCGGATTGGTGCCTTCAGCGGTTTAAACCCAAGTGTTGGTCCACCCGAAGATATCCCATGCCGCAGTATTCTTAGCATCAGATGACGATAAATTTATGAACGGTGATATTATCACTGTAGATGGTGGCTTCACGGCGCCATTCTAAAATAAATAAATTTTCCGTAAAAAAAGCTGGTCCTCATTTTTTTGAGAGCCAGCTTTTATTTGTTTTTATATCCTTATTTATCGATCATCACGCAATAGTCGATTATGGGTTTGGTCGATTAAGACAGCGCCAAGCGGTGCGGTGACTAAGATGGCAACGACTGAGATGGTTAAAATGATTTGACCATTCGGCAAGCCCATCGCTAAGGGCACCGCCCCTATGGCTGCTTGTACTGTGGCTTTTGGAAGGTAGGCAAAGATGGCAAATGCTTTTTCCTCTTTGTTTAATTGAGTGCCTAAAACAGATAAAAGTACACCAAGTCCTCTAAATACCAACAACAAGACAATTAACACTACTGCAATGAGGCCTGAATCTTTGACGGATTCGATGGACATGCTGGCACCAACTAACACGAATAGGATAATTTCAAAGACTTGCCATAAATGATTAAAACCTACTTGAACAGATTTGGCTTGAACTGGATTGACGCGAAGCATCATAAAGCCCATTGCCATCACAGCAAGTAAGGCTGAGAAGCCGATTGGTCCTGTCATGGCTTTTTCAATTCCATCAAATAACAAAGCCATCCCAAAGGTTAAGATGACTGGGTATCCACCTGATAATTGATATTTTTCAATGGCTAGTGACAGTAGCCAACCTACCAATAACCCCCCAGCGATGCCTAATATGATAGAGGTTGGCATAGATAGCATGCTTAACCAATGGAATTCACCAGTTTGAGCAAGGGCTGTTAAGGCGGTGAATATGATGATGACGAAGATATCATCCATAGAAGAGCCCGCTAGAATCATTTGCGGTACCCCTTTTTTCTTACCGTATCCCTTACCCATTAAATCTAACATGCGGGCAACGACGACGGCTGGTGATGTGGCCGCGATAATAGCCCCTAAGATAGCGGCAGATAAGTATGACATCCCAAAGAATATTGGTGCCAAAATGATTGTCCCAATGATTTCTAGGGTGGCTGGTAGGAAGCTCATCAAGATGGCTGGGCGCCCTACTTTCTTCAAGTCCTGCAAATCGATATTTAAACCCGCTCTAAGTAAGATGATCATCAAGGCAATCCGTCTTAAATCACTGGATATATCCAATGTACTTTGGTCAATTAGATTGAAAAATGATGGTCCCATGATTAAGCCAGCGATGATGTAGCCGATTAAACTAGGTAAATTCATTGCACTCAACAAGCGCCCCAATAAATACCCCACAACAATGATAAAACCTAACGATAGTAACATAATTCCCTCCTTTTGCAGGCACAAAAAAAGCTGATACGCCTGCAGTTTTACTTGCAGAAGTCATCAGCTTTTCAGCGGTTCGGTATGGGATGGCCTAAAATCACCATCAATTTGACCAGGGAGAACCTCATTCCCTCTTTTTATGCTCCCTAAGCATACGCCATTTTTCTGAAAAATACAAGGTATTAAATACACATACTCTTACTATTATAGCAGGTCATCGGCCTTCACATACCTATCATAGTTTTAAAAGCAGTGGGCCCAGAATTAGCCAAGGTCTAATTCTTTGTCTGACAATTCATTCTGTAAGGGCTAAAGCGCCTAACAGAATGATATGGGTCAGTCAGCCTCTCTTCCCTGCTAAGGCATGCTAGGATGTTTCAGTCTCTTACTCATATATAAAGGACTACTCTCCATAATAACAATTAGTACTTTTCAAGAAAGGAAATTACCTATTTATTCGCCAATCTTAAAAAGGGTAATTGCCCATTACGACAAATTACAAAAACAGTGAGATCATAATATATACAAAACTTTATCAACCAGACATTTTCACTTGTTATTAAAGAATTTGAAGTGTATTTTCTTGCTATCTTTTTTACCTGGGTGTATATTGTAGGTGAACCTAAAAATAAAACGACAGTATCCTTGAAAGGATGGAGAAAGATGGCTAAATTAGTATTTATCCGCCACGGACAAAGTGAATTGAATTTACAAAATGTGTTTACTGGATGGTTAGATCCGGCTTTAAGTCCTCTAGGGGTGGAGGAAGCTAAGACTGCTGGTTTAGCGCTTAAAGAAGAAGGTTTAACTTTTGATATTGTACACACTTCCCTACTAGCACGTGCCATTCAAACAACTTTTTATACGCTAGATAATCTAGACGAACTTTACTTACCAGTCCACAAACATTGGCGGTTAAACGAACGTCATTACGGTGCGCTTCAAGGATTAAATAAGGCAGAAACGGCCGCTATTCACGGTGAAGACCAAGTGCATATCTGGCGCCGTTCTTATGATG
>NZ_JVVG01000006.1:0-265 GCF_001053265.1 Carnobacterium sp. 1290_CSPC | reverse complement strand
TATTTACACTGTAGCGCGTGCCTTAGGTATTTCATTAGCGGAAGCCCGTGCCTTAAACGGCGGTTCTGACTTAATTCACCCAGGTAAAGTATTTACAACTGGTGGATCTAGCCAAGCTTCATCTAGTCAAGCGACTTCAAGTTCAGCTACGTCAACTTCAAGTGCTTCAACTACCCAATCATCTGCGTCAACATCAGGTAACTCTTACACAGTTAAATCTGGTGACGGTATTTACACTGTAGCGCGTGCCTTAGGTATTTCATTA